>JABSRY010000166.1 GCA_013214985.1 Hyphomicrobiales bacterium | reverse complement strand
ATTAAAGCGGCTTGTGGAAATGATTTTAAAACCTTCGTTCCTGGCATTCGACCTAAAGGCGTTAGCGCACACGATCAGAAACGTGTGATGACACCCGCTGAAGCGATTAATCAGGGTGCCGATTATTTAGTCGTTGGCCGCGCAATTACCCAAGCAGGCAACCCGCAAAAAATGGCCGACGACATTTGGCAATCTGTTCGATATGCCGATTTATAGGTGATCAAATGACCAATTTAGTTAAAATATGTGGTATAAAAACCCAAAAATTTATCGATATTTGTGTAAACGCCAAAGCTGATTTTATTGGCTTTAATAATTTTGCAAAAAGCCCGCGATATGTAAGTATGAATGCTATGGATGCACTTATCACACACGCACCTAAATCCGTTAAAACGGTCATACTTACGGTTAATCCTAGTTTAGCCGATATTGAAAAAATAGCCCGTTTAAACCCCGACTATATCCAACTACATGGGCAAGAAACCACCGAATTATGCGACTATATCAAGTCAAAAACTAAAATGAAGGTCATCAAGGCGGTTCCCATTGCCAATGAAGACGACGTTTTAAATGCGCGTTCTTTTGAAAAACATGTCGATATATTGTTATTTGATGCAAAGCCTATTGCGGGTGCTATTTTACCGGGCGGCAATGGTCAAGCATTTAACTGGCAATTATTAGAAGATCAAAATTTTGAGTGCCAAACAATGTTAGCGGGTGGTCTAAATTCTACTAATGTTGAATTAGCTATGGCTCAATCCCATATAAATGTAGTAGATATATCATCAGCCGTTGAAATAGAACGTGGTGTTAAAGATCAAAATTTGATCGAAGAATTTATAAGAAAAGTAAAAGGCTAAAAATATGAGTGATAGTAATAAGCCCAATGGCCTACGTGAAGGCCCTGACGAAAACGGTTTTTTCGGAATTTTCGGTGGACGATTCGTCGCCGAAACTTTAATGCCCAATATTCTAGCACTTGAAGAAGCCTATAAAACTGCAAAAGCCGACCCAGACTTTGATAAAGAGCTTGCACATTTAGCAAAATATTACACAGGTCGTCCCAGCCCAATCTACCTTGCGGAGCGCTTAACCGAACATTTTGGCGGTGCAAAAGTTTACTTTAAGCGCGATGAGCTTAATCATACAGGTTCTCATAAAATCAACAATTGCCTTGGCCAAATATTACTTGCCAAACGCATGGGTGCAAAGCGCATCATTGCCGAAACTGGTGCAGGCCAGCACGGGGTAGCAGCAGCGACAGTAGCCGCCCGTTTTGGGTTGCCATGCACCGTATATATGGGCGCAAAAGATATTGAACGCCAAAAACCAAACGTATTTCGTATGCGGTTATTGGGTGCAAAAATTGTTGCCGTAACACAAGGCGCAGGCACACTTAAAGACGCCATGAACGAAGCATTGCGGGACTGGGTAGCAAATGTTGAAGATACATTTTATATAATTGGCACGGCAGCAGGGCCGCATCCCTACCCAATGATGGTGCGTGATTTCCAAAGTATTATTGGCATAGAAGCAAAAGCCCAAATTCAAGAAGAAGAAGGCAGATTACCCGATGCGCTTGTCGCCTGCATTGGTGGCGGCTCAAATGCGATCGGTCTTTTTCATCCATTTTTAGACGATGAAACAGTTAAAATATACGGTGTAGAAGCGGGCGGTAAAGGCCTTGATACCGATGAGCATTGTGCCTCATTAGCAGGCGGCGAACCTGGGGTTCTGCACGGCAACAGAACTTATCTTTTGCAAGATGATGACGGCCAAATTTTAGAAGGTCACTCAATTTCCGCAGGGCTAGATTATCCTGGCATTGGGCCAGAACATAGTTGGCTAAAAGAGGTTGGGCGGGTTGAATATGTGAATGCAACCGATAATGAAGCACTTGAAGCCTTTAAACTTTGCACGCGCTTAGAAGGCATCATCCCAGCATTAGAACCAAGCCATGCGCTGGCTTATGTCGCCAAATTAGCCCCAACAATGGCAAAAGATCAAATTATAGTCATGAATCTATGTGGGCGCGGCGATAAAGATGTTTTTGCAGTTGCCGAAATTTTAGGCCACGAAATATAATCAAGGAAGTTAATATGACAAATTTTACCACACGCCTTGATGCTAAGTTCGAGCAATGTAAAGCAGAAGGCCGCTCAGCACTTAATTGTTTTGTTGCAGCTGGCGACCCAAATTATGACGATAGCCTAAAAATTCTCATCACCATTGCAGATGCAGGCGCCGATATCATTGAATTTGGCATGCCTTTTTCTGACCCAGCGGCTGAAGGGCCTACCATTCAATTGGCCCATCAACGGGCATTGGCGTCTAACCAAACACTTGCAAAAACATTACAATTAGTAAGAGAATTTCGCAAAGTAAACCAAGATGTGCCTATCGTATTAATGGGTTATTATAACCCAATTTATAAAATGGGTTGCGGTGATTTTTTAGCTCAAGCAAGAGAAGCTGGCGTAGATGGCCTAATCATTGTTGATCTGCCACCCGAAGCAGATGATGAGCTGTGCCTGCCCGCTATAGAAAATGGTATAAATTTTATTCGCTTAGCAACGCCCACAACCGACGCTAAACGTCTTCCAAAGGTACTGCAAAATACCAGCGGATTTTTATATTATGTATCAATAAACGGCATCACTGGCACGGTAACCCCAGATTTTTTGGTTGTAGAAAAAGCACTAATACCCATTAAAGCCGCAACTGATTTGCCAATTGCAGTTGGTTTTGGGGTTAAAACGCCCGAACAAGCCGCAATAATTGCAAAATTTGCAGATGGAGTGGTAGTTGGTTCAGCTTTGGTTAATATAATCCCCTCTACAATAGATGAAAATGGCAAAGCAACCGACGAAACATTTGAGCAATTGACAAAATTAACGACGGCTTTAAAACAAGCTATTATTGAAGCAAGATAGATTATCTGCTAAAGTCAAACTCAATTATTAAATGGTTTGTTGAATAAATTAGAACAATTAATTTATAGTAAAATCAATAACTATAAATATAGCAGGAGTATTCAGGTGAACTGGATTAAAAATGTAGTAAGACCGCGCATACAAGGTATGCTTACTAAAAAAGATACGCCCGATAATCTATGGATCACTTGCCCAAAATCTGGCAAGATGGTTTTCCATCGTGATGTTGAAGCAAATCAATTTGTAATTCCTGAATCTCAGCATCACATGCGTATTGGCGCAAAAAAGCGGTTCGAAATTTGGTTTGATGAGGGTAAATATGACTCTATAGACGTGCCTGACGTACCGCTTGACCCGCTTAAATTTCGCGATGAAAAAAAATACACAGACCGCCTAAAAGCATCTAAAACCAAAACTGGTAATAAAGACAGTGTCGAGCTTGGTGTTGGTAAAGTTAAAGGTTTAGAGCTGGTAACCGCCGTGCAAGATTTTGGTTTCATGGGTGGCTCATTGGGTATGGCAGCAGGCGAGGCTATCATCGTAGGCATGCAAGAAGCCATTAAACGCAAAACTGGTTTTGTATTATTTGCATCTTCTGGCGGTGCACGCATGCAAGAGGGTATTTTATCCCTTATGCAAATGCCACGAACCACCGTAGCGGTGCAACAATTACGTGCCGCTAATCTGCCATACACCGTAGTGCTGACAGACCCAACAACGGGCGGCGTTACCGCGTCATATGCTATGCTTGGCGATATACATATCGCCGAACCTGATGCGCTAATTTGCTTTGCAGGGCCACGTGTTATCGAACAAACCATTCGCGAAAAACTGCCAGAAGGCTTTCAAAAGTCTGACTATCTATACGAGCATGGTATGGTAGATATGGTTGTGCATCGCCACGACATGCGCGATATCATTACGCGTTTATGTTTAATGTTCTTAAACAAACCAAGTGTTTCTGCAAATGACCCTGTCGAACAAAGTGCCGAAGTTAGCATAGAAGATGATGTTGCTGAAAATGCGCTTCTTATCGATGGAACAACAGCAGAATTAGAAACCGCAGAAGAAGTAAAATAAGATCAAACCAATGTTAAAAAGCGATATAATTTTGGAAGGGATGCATAAACTGCATCCCATTGCTATTGATCTTTCACTCGATAGATTAATAGAATTACTTGCAAAGCTTGGAAATCCGCAGGCTAACTTGCCCGCCATTATTCATATTGCTGGTACAAATGGCAAAGGCTCCACCCTTGCCTATATGAAATATATTTTACAAAATCATGGTAAAAAAGTGCATTCATACACTTCACCACATATGGTAAAGTTTACCGAACGTATTAGCCTTGCACAACAAACCCTTGACGCTACAAATATTGCGCACAGCCAAGATATTGAAGAACAAGCATTTGTAGATATTCTAGAAGAAGTATTAGCCATTAATGATGGCGAACCTATAACATTTTTTGAGATGACAACCGCCGTGGCATTTGTTGCCTTCTCTCGCGTTAAGGCCGATTATCTATTATTAGAAGTAGGCCTAGGTGGCCGATTTGATGCAACCAATGTCATCGATGAAGTCGCGTTAAGCATTATTACCCCCGTTAGCATCGATCATACCGAATATTTAGGCAATAAAATTGCAAAAATCGCCTTTGAAAAAGCAGGAATTATTAAAGATAATTGCCCGCTTATTGTCGGTCCACAAACAGATGATGCATTCGATGTGATCGAAAAAATTGCGCTAGAAAAACATGCTAAAATGATCAGTTATGGAGTAGAATTCCAAGCATATGAAGAACATAATAGGCTAATTTATCAAGACCAAACAGGCTTACTAGACCTGCCAATGCCTGCATTAATAGGTGCCCATCAGGTGCAAAATGCATCCATAGCCATTGCAGCATGCGAATATTTACTTGGTGACACATTTAAAGAGGCATTCACAGCTATTGCGCTTAAGCAGGTAAAATGGCCTGCACGTTTCGAGCGGTTAAATTCAAATTTATTAAATACATTAATCCCAACTGGAGCACATTTATGGTTAGATGGTGGGCATAACGCGGCGGGCGGCATCGCCTTAGCCCAACAATTGTTGAAACTAAACCAAGCGCATTCAATGCCCCTATATTTGATTGTCGGCATGCTAAAGTCAAAAGAAGCAGATGCATTTTTAAAACCATTCATTGCACTAAACCCCAAATTATTTTGCTTAGATATAGAAGGCAGAGAAGATAGTTTTGATCTAATCGATTTAACCAATATTGCAACAAATATCGGCTTAGAAGCCGCTCCTGCCCATAATATTATGGATGCGTTAAAACAAATAAAATTAGACTGCAAAACCCCTCCCCGTATATTAATTTGTGGTTCATTATATCAAGCGGGCAATATTTTACGGCTGATAGAAGATGCTAATGCATAAAAAAAACCGCTATAAAAATATAGCGGTTTAAATTTAGTATACTAAATATTATTATGAATTTTCGTCAATCCATTCGGCAATTTTGCTTTTAGGCAATGCACCAACTTTAGTTGCTGCCAATTCGCCATCTTTAAAAATTAATAAAGTCGGAATACCTCTAACACCAAATTGAGTTGGTGTATTAGGGTTTTCGTCTATATTTACTTTAGCAATAGCAATTTTATCACCATACTCTGCTGCTAGCTCTTCAAGCGCAGGGCCAATCTGTTTACAGGGGCCACACCATTCTGCCCAAAAATCCACGACAACTAATTTACTAGATTTTAGTACATCTGCTTCAAAGCTATCATCTGTTACTTTAATAGTACCCATGTGCTTATCCTTTTTATTTTAACAAATTGGTATCAGACTGCAAATCTAAGTATCATTCATCAATTCGTCAAGTGATTCTAACTAAATAAACATACTTTAAGCAAATATACTAATATAAGCATCGTCTAATTGCTTATCAGATAAGACCATCAGTTGCCCGCTATATGTCCATAATA
>JABSRY010000165.1 GCA_013214985.1 Hyphomicrobiales bacterium | reverse complement strand
GGTGATGCGGGTAACGACAAAATTAAAGGTGGTACCGGAAACGATTATCTAATTGGCGGCGCGGGTAATGATATTATCAATGGTGAAAATGATAATGATACCCTAGTTGGACAAGACGGTGCAGACACAATTCGAGGCGGTAACGGTAACGATTACATCCTAGGTGGCAATCATAATGACCGCCTATATGGCGATGCCAATAATGATAAAATCTATGGCCAAAACGGCGATGATTATATCGATGGTGGTTCAGGTAATGACACTATTGGTGGTGGAGAAGGCGTTGATACTATCTATGGCGGTACTGGAAATGATTTAGTCTATGGTGATGCCGGTAATGACAAAATTAATGGTGGCACTGGCAATGATTATCTAATTGGTAGTACTGGTAATGATATTATCAATGGTGAAAATGATAACGATACATTACGTGGAGATGACGGTGCGGATATTATCCATGGCGGTAACGGTAACGATTATCTACTAGGTGGCAATCATAGTGATAGCCTATATGGCGATGCCGATAATGATAAAATTCTAGGTCAAGACGGTGATGATTATATCGATGGTGGTTCAGGTAATGACTCCATTCAAGGTGGAGAAGGCGTAGATACAATCCTCGGCGGTTCTGGTAATGATTTAGTTTATGGTGATGCCGGTAATGACAAAATTAATGGTGGCACCGGACATGATTATTTAATTGGGGGTATTGGTAATGATATCATTAACGGTGAAAATGATAATGACACTTTACGTGGAGATGACGGCGCAGATACAATCCATGGTGGTAATGGCAACGATTATCTAATTGGTGGCAACGATAATGATAGCCTATATGGCGATGCCGATAATGATGAAATCCACGGCCAAAATGGTGATGACTATATCGATGGTGGATCAGGTAATGACTCCATTTACGGTGGTTATGGCGTTGATACTATTGCCGGCGGTTCTGGTAATGATTTAGTTTATGGCGATGTCGGTAACGATAAAATTAATGGTGGTACGGGAAGTGACTTTGTTTTTGGTGGCTTGGGTAACGATATCATTAACGGTGAGGATCAAAACGATACTTTACTAGGACAGGATGGAGCCGACACAATTCGAGGTGGTAACGGTAACGATTATCTCTTGGGTGGCAACGATAATGACAGTCTATATGGCGATGCCGGAGCGGATAAAATCCTGGGTCAAAGTGGTTCAGACACATTAGAAGGCGGTTCAGGCAATGATTATATCGATGGTGGAGATAATAATGACATAATCAGTGGAGATTCTGGTCGAGATATTATCAAAACCGGCTCAGGCATGGATTATGTTGAGGGTGGTTCAGATAATGACCTAATCCTAAGTGAAGGTGGTGATAACTGGCTACATGGCGGCTCAGGCGCTGACAATATCAAGGGCGGTTCTGGCAACGAAAATATCTTTGGTGGTTCTGGTAACGATATAATTAATGGTGGCGCAGGCAGTGATTACATTGATGGCGGCACAAATAATGATATTATTGATGGTGGTTCAGGCAATGATAAAATTGATGGTGGCCAAGGCGATGATCAAATTTTAGGCGGTTTAGGCAATGACCTCATAACGGGTGGTCTTGGTAACGACCTAATCTTAGGGGCTGATGGTAAAGATCATATTTCCGGTGGAGATGGCAATGACATGATTGATGCTGGCCTTGGCAATGATCAAGTCTTTGGCGGAGAAGGTAACGATATGTTATCCGGCGCTGAAGGGGCTGATCTTGTTTCTGGTGGAGGCGGCAATGATCAAATCCATGGTGGGCTAGGCGCCGATTATTTATCAGGTGGTTCTGGTGAGGATGTTTTCCATTATGTTAATTTTGAAGAAAGCTCAATTAACGCATTAGACGTCATTGTAGATTTTGATAAAAATGAAGACAAAATCGATCTATCTGAGTTAAATATCGAATATGCCGATCTTAAATTTACGATCAATGGTGATTATACCGACATAACCTTAGATGATAGTGATTTTGCGATAAGGTTACTTGGCAATGATCATGAGCTAACTGTCCAACAATTTACGATATAGGTTGACTGATGGATCAGACTAACCCAATTAAAGCGGCACTCAATGAGTGCCGCCCATTATTTATCAGCTGTTTCTGGTTCGGCCTATTCATCAACTTGTTGATGCTTGCCGTACCCATTTATTCCTTACAAGTTTTAGACAGGGTATTATCCAGTAATTCGGTTGAAACTCTATTAATGCTAACATTAATTGTAGGCATCGCCTTAATCTTTATGGGGTTGTTGCAGGTCTTAAGATCAAGCATATTTACACAAATTGGCCGTTGGTTAGACGATAAACTCTCTATGCCATTGGTTAAAAAAACAGTTGAATTAGCGGCTGCTAATAAAAATATTGGCAGTCAACCTATAAAAGATTTATCGACTATTAAATCTTTTATTTCTTCTCCAGCACTGGCTAGCATTTTTGATGCGCCTTGGGCAATTTTATATTTTATCGTTATTTTTATTATTAACACCACCTTAGGTTACTTGGTGGTGGCGGGCGCCGTGATTTTAATCATTTTGGCAATATTTTCTGAGAAAACAAAAAAAGCAAAAATGGGTGATGCCAATGAAGCCAATGTAAAATCAGGACAAGCGATTGAATCGATGTTGCGTAATGCAGAAGTTATTAGAGCGATGGGCTTTTTGCCTAACGCCAGTAAAAAATGGCAAGAACATAATAAAAACAGCAAAATACTTGGCTTTGCCATTGGCAATTTCGCGACCCTGTTAACCCATTTTACCAAATCATTTCGGATGGGGCTGCAAATGATTGTGACGGGCTTGGGCGCGTATTTGGTTTTAAACCAGCAAATGTCGGCCGGTGGTATTATTGCTGTGTCAATATTATCGGGTAAAGCGCTTGGCCCATTTGATGCCGCGCCTTCAATCATGCAAAGTTGGGTTGGTGTCAAAAAAGCAATGGAGCGTTTGGCCAAATTAAACATTACTTTAACAGAAGAGCAAAAAATACTCTTGGTTGATCCTGAAGGTAATGTACAAATAGAAAAACTATCGTTTCAAGAAAGCAGTAATAAAAAATGGATATTGCGCGGTATTAACATTAATATTCAAGCAGGTGAAGCAATCGGCGTAATTGGCCCAAGCGGTACCGGAAAAACCACTCTAGCTCGCCTATTGGTATCTGTATTACAACCGACATCAGGTTCTGTACGTTTGGCCGGCGCCGCTTTATCTGACTGGAACGAAGATCAATTAGGATCACTTATCGGATATTTACCTCAAGATGTTGAATTGTTTGAGGGTAGTATTTCTGATAATATCTCAAAATTCAGTGACGATGTTAAAGATGAAGATATTATTGCAGCAGCTAATATAGCAAACATACATGACTTTGTTCTGAAATTACCCCACGGCTATCAGACACAAATTGGTGTGGGTGGCAATATGCTGTCAGCCGGCCAAAGGCAACGTGTTGCGCTTGCCCGATGTTTCTTTGGCAAACCAAAGCTAGTGGTTTTAGATGAGCCGACGTCTAATTTAGACAGTGAAGGCGAGCAGGCACTTATTAAGTGTCTTGAAAATGCAAAAGCAGAAAATATTACAACCATTACAATCGTTCACCGGCCGCAGATTTTACAAAAAGTAGATAAAATACTCGTTTTGCACGATGGAGAAGCCAAAATGTTTGATACACCCGAGGTCGTGTTTGCAAAAATGGCAAGTAAAAACCTCAAAATACAGAATATTGACAGTGAAGATAGTAATATTCAAAAAATAAAGGCGGATAGTTAAATATGTCTGTTGGAATGAATATATTTCGTTATGAATCTGATAATGCGGGTAAAGCCGCGATTAGGCTTGGCTTTTACATAATCATACCTTTTCTAATTATTATTATTGTTTGGGCAAGCTTTGCCCCGCTAAATTCTGCGGCGATAGCCATGGGCGAGGTTGCGCTTAATTTTGAACGTAAAACAGTTCAAATCTTAGATGGTGGTACCGTTGAGACTATTCATGTTAGAGAAGGACAGTCCATCACTAAGGGCGATGCAATTTTAACCACTAGAGATTTATCTAAAAGAATTGAAGTCAAAACAATAGTCGATCAAATTGTAGCAACTAGGGCACTAACATATAGGTTGGATGCAGAATTAAAAAATGCAGACCAAATAATGTTTGATGGATTGGATAAAGGCACGGAAGATCATCAATTGCCTTTAAATAATATTAAAAACTTACAATCATCTCTATTTGTATCTCGAAAAAATGCAATTAAATCAAAAATAAATCTAATAAAATCAACCAAAATCCAAGTAAAAAGTGAACTTGAAGGTCTGTTTGCAGAAAAACTAGCTATAAACAAACAACTTGAAATATATAAAAATGAATATAAATCTATTCTTAGCTTAAGAAAAGATGGATTTATACCCATTAACAAAAAACGTGAATTAGAAAAAACTATCGCTGAACTTGAAGGTAAAGCGGGCTCATTATTGGCCAATACTGCTCGGTTAAACCAGCGGTTAATTGATAGTGATTTACAAATTTTGGATGTATCTATCTCACGACAAAATCAAATCCTAGAAGAATATCAAAAAAATATTCTTATTTTGAGTGAGCTAGAAAATCGTTACATAACAACAGAGGATACGTTAAAAAGAACCATTATATATGCACCTTTTTCTGGTAAAATACTCGATTTACAAGTTCATAATAAAGGGTCAGTAATTGCTTCTGGTGGCAAAATATTGGACATAGTTCCGCAGAATGAAAAACTAATTATTGACGCAAAGCTAAATCCAAATGATGTTGAATTAGTACATAAAGGTGACCCGGTTAAAATCATCTTATCTGCTTACAAAACCAAAAAAGTACCAAAGATTGATGGCGAAGTTTTATTTGTTGCAGCAGATGTTTTGATGGATGAAATCACGGGTCAGAAATACTATAATGTAAGGGTTCAATTTGATATTGAAATGATAAAGTCATTAAATACCCAAATTGATTTAAGACCTGGTATGCAAGCGCAAGTATTTTTTATTCAGGATGGGCGTACTTTAATGGATTATATAATATCACCAATTGTAGATGCGGCTTATAGAGCCTTTCGGGAGGAATGACAAACATGAATAAGCAATTTTATTCTCCAGATAATGGCATATTAACAAGGATGACTGATGAAAAAAGACATCTGTTAATTGGAGAAATAGTCATGCTGATGCAACATTCATTAATCCATCGTTTTTATCATATTACAGACATTGACCAATTGTTTTTACCACCGATTCATTTAAACCAATTTAGGACTTATAGAAAGGGTTCTGATCTAATCGGGTTGGTGACGTGGGGATGGTTTAGCCAAGATGTTGAAGATAATTATTTAAGTGGCAAATATACTTTAAAGCCTCATGATTGGAAATCGGGTAAGAATTTATGGCTAATGGATTTCTTAGCGCCATTCGGACATGCTAAACATATAGCCAATGATATTAAGAAAAACATACATCCAAATGAGCTTGTGAAGGCTTTTCGGATTTATAAAAGTGGAAAACCAAAAAAAATCTGGAACCTATATGGTGATAATTACCTCAAAAACAAGAAAAATTCGATGATCAATTAAAACCGTTTTTTGGGTGTAATTTTGAGTGGTTGATAATAAAATTATTATCAACATCCCGCTAACAACACCTTCAATTTGATAGAATTTCTAAAATATCTTGAGCACTATGGATAATTCTTTCAATTAATACTTCATTTTTTTCAAAACGATATAATATTATATATCTTTTGTGGGGCGAAAATCTTAATTCCGGATGAACTTCTGAAAATATGGAATGTGATTCTGGAAACTGCCCGAGATTTTTACAATGGATACGCATTTTTTTAATAAACAATACAGCATTGATTGGGCTATCCAACGCAATATGACCCGC
>JABSRY010000164.1 GCA_013214985.1 Hyphomicrobiales bacterium | reverse complement strand
AATTGCGCTAAATTTCTTGGGTCTAATATTGCATAACAGGCTAACCTTCGATGATGCATTGCTTAAAATTCAAGCCGAAAAATCATGGGTCGATTTAAGCGATAGAGACCAAGCTTTCATTCGCAATTTAATAATGACGAGCCTGCGCCATCTCACCCAAATTGAATATTTCATTAAATTATATATGAGCAAATCACTGCCGCGTAAGGCTTATTTAGCGCAATATATTTTAATTTTGGGTGCCGCACAATTACTCTATTTAGAAACACCGCCCCATGCGGCCATTTCGCTTAGTCTACACCTTGCCGATACCAATGCCGCCAAACATTTTAAAAAGCTAATCAATGCCATTTTGGGTAAAATTAACCGTGAGCAAGACAAATTACGCTTTATGGTTTTAACAGCCGAACAAATGCTGCCCAAATGGATTGTTCAAAAATGGCAAAATTATTATGGCGAAGCATTAACCCTACAATTTGCCCATGCTTTATGCAAACAACCCGATATGGATTTAAGCGTAAAATCTAACCCAGAAGAATGGGCAAAAAAACTAGACGCCACCCAAATTGGCGATTTAACCATTCGTTTAAACAACCGTAGCAGCTTTACCAAACTAGAAGGCTATGCAGAGGGTGCGTTTTGGGCGCAAGATGCCGCAGCGGCAATTGCTGCAAGACTGTTTGATGATATAAAAGATAAACAAGTGCTCGATTTTTGTGCCGCCCCAGGTGGTAAAACCATGCAATTGGCGGCAATGGGCGCCAACGTAACCGCAGTCGACATTAATAAAAACCGCCTAAAGCGGTTAGAAGAAAACCTAGCCCGCACCCAATTAAGTGCCAATATACAACAGTTGGACATTAGAAAATACCAACCAGAAACCGCCCCAACACACATTTTGTTAGACGCACCTTGCAGCGCCACAGGCACATTGCGCAAACATCCCGAAATTTTATTGTTAAAATCGATGGATGACATCCGAAAACTAAGCGAAATCCAACGCGAACTACTCAATAAAAGCCTCGATATGTTGGCACCAGGCGGCGAATTGGTCTATGTAACTTGCTCGTTAGAGCCAGAAGAAGGCGAAAAACAAATTGATGCTATTTTAGGTCGTAGGCACGATGTAAAAATAGAACCAATAACCTTACAACAGCTTGGTTTAATTGGCATAAAAGCCGATTTAAAAATCAGCCCTAAAGGTTGGTTAAGAATAATGCCCAATATTAACGATGCCATAGGCGGCATGGATGGCTTTTTCATCGCAAAATTACGAAAATCATAACCAAACTAAAATCGCTAAACTCTTGAATAACTCAGAGCTATATCATCTTAGTGTATGCTTAAACTTGCAATGCGTAATATTGATGTCTATGTTATTATAAAGATTTTGTTTAATAAAA
Source organism: Hyphomicrobiales bacterium (assembly GCA_013214985.1). Taxonomy (GTDB): domain Bacteria; phylum Pseudomonadota; class Alphaproteobacteria; order Rhizobiales; family OSC116; genus OCS116. The sequence continues at coordinate 4,581 of JABSRY010000164.1, read as the reverse complement.
GGTTCCGCGGCGCAATATATGGCACATTTTTCAATATCTGAGAAATTTAAGCTTCTATTCTTAGCGCTTAATTTTTATATAAAAGATATAAAACAAAAGCTTATAAGGTTTTATATTTTGAAGTGGCGTAAAAAAAGCCACATTCCCAACAAAATTATTTTTGAACCAAATGATTATCATATTGCCGACCCTACAATCGCTCAAGATATTTATGATGGCCATATTTCATTGGCAGGCATTAGCTATAATGTGGGCGCAAATTCGCCATTTAATATACAACCACCCAATGAAGGTTGGCACCACGAGCTCATCACTTTTGGCTGGTTAAGGCATTTCAAAGCTTTAAAAAGCCCAATCGCGCTCATGCAAGCCAAGGCATTATTTGTAGATTGGCAAAAAGACGATGGTTATAATCACGCCAATAATTGGAGCCTATCGGTAACTGCCAAACGCCTAATTTCGCTATTATCCCACGCCTCCATTTTAATCGATAAAAATATAAGTGCCAATAACGAGGCCTATTTTAAAATAATCGATCAGCATGTCCAGATTTTAAGCCACGGCTATAAAAATGCAAACAAGAGTAAAAGCAAATTAGATGCCGCAATTGCGCTTTGTTATGCAAAATTATGCCTCGATAGCGATTATTGGTCAAAAAACAAAGCAGAAGAATTTGAAACATTCTTGGACAAACAATTAACCGCTCAAATTCTGCCCGATGGTGGGCATATCAGCCGCAATCCAGATATATTGCTTGAAATTATGCTCGACTTAATTCCGCTTAAATTGGCGTATAAAAAACAGCAAATTATGGTGCCAGTGGCTTTGCAAAATGCCATTGATCGCATTATCCCAATTTTGCACTTTTTTTGCCACCCTGATGGTAATTTTATTCAATTTAACGGTGCAGGCCCTACCGATTGGGCGGCGTTTTTAAGCATATTCGATGCCGAAGGCCAAGGCCTAAACCCACCAACACAAGCCCCGCATAGTGGCTATTACCGTCTTTATGCGCCCAAATTACAGTTAACCATCGACGCAGGTGCAACACCCGATGCAGCTTATAGCACTACTGCCCATGCAGGGCCGCTTGCCGTCGAAATTTGTGCAGCAGGTCAGCGTATGGTAGTTAATTGCGGTGCAGCCCCGATATATGATTATAAATGGTTCACCCTCACCAGATCGACCGCTGCACATTCGACGCTTAATATTAACAACTTATCTACGGCGCTCATTCAGTTGCCAAAATGGCTAACAAAGTTAATCGGCCATCAAATATTTCATGGCCATTCTAAAATGCCCGTGGCTATTGGTAATAGCCCAAAAGGGCCTCAAGTTTTGGCCAGTCATAATGGTTATGTCAAGCAATTTGGGCTAATCCATAAGCGGCAAATATCGCTAAGCGAAGAAGGCGATTTAGTAACAGGGTTGGATTTACTAACCCCAAAATCCGCTAAAACAAAATTTAAAGGCAAAAAACTGCCCTTCGATATCCGCTTTCATTTACACCCGCATATTGTTACCCAAACATCAAGAGATGGGCACAGCATTTTATTAACCTTGCCCAACCGTGATATGTGGCAGTTTGTTTCAACCTTTGCCAGTTTTAAACTAGAAGACAGCATTTACCTTGGCGAAAGCCACGAAAAGAAAACCACCAAACAAATCGTCATATCTGGCGAAGTTCTAGATTATGCCGAAGTTAAATGGCAATTCAGAAAAATATAACCCAAAAATAAAATTACTTAAATATATTGGTAAAACTAATGTTCTTTGAAAATGCAATCATTGGTAAAAATTCGTGGTGGCGCTATGTGCTAACCGCAATTTTAACGGCCTTCACTTTGTTTATATTAATCAACATAGCCGCCTATGCCATTAGTTATTTTAATTTAATCGACAATGAAACCCTTGTTGGCTTTAACAAAGCCATGCAAAACATACCCAATGATATTAGCAAAACACTGGTATTTTCCGTTGTAATGGGTGTTTTAATTATCATTCTTTTTATCTTCTTGTTTTTTGTAAAATTAATTCATAAAAAGCCAATATTATCAATCATCACCTCGCGCCAGTCATTTGATTTTAAAAGATTTTTCATCAGTTTTGGTATATTCTTTATTCTTTTATTTTTTGCATCCGCACCTTTATATTTTAATGGTGCGCTCAGTTATAATTATAGCTTCGAAAAATTCATGCCGCTTCTATTAATTGCTCTTATTTTAGTCCCATTACAATCAGCATCTGAAGAAATTATTTTAAGAGGTTACTTACACCAAGCATTCGGCCTATTGTTCAAAAGTAAGTTAGTTGCATTTTTGCTCGTTATTATAGTATTTACAGTAATGCATTTTCCAAATATCGAGTTTGAGACAGATTTTAATCGTGTATTGCTAGATTTTTTAATGGCCAGTACATTATTTGGCCTAATTGTAGTCTTAGACAATGGTCTAGAAATAGCGATTGGTGTGCATGCTGCAAATAATGTATTTGCAGTACTTATCGTTTCTATTTCCGATGGCTCGATAAATACCGATGCAATATTTTCCACAACCATCGTTGAGGTAATAAATATCTCAATTTGGTATTCGGTTGCTTTCAATATAATGGTATTCGCAATATTTTATAAAATTTATAACTGGAAATTCTCAACTTTATTTGAACCTATTTTTAGAAATAACAAAGTCTCTCCACCAACCAAATGACCCATCATCAAATTAACCCATTAGTATTGAATGTGCCTATATATACCGATATTTGGGTACATCCTCTATCTTAGTGTTTGCAAGCTAGCAAATTTATGCTACTGGCATTTTAAAATTAAATTAGTTTTGTCACCACCTCCAATAGCCAACATTAGGAAAAGCCATGACCAACCCAAACCTACCCATTAAACGCGCTTTAATTTCATTATCAGATAAAACGGGTCTAATAGAATTTGCTCAAAAACTACACGATTTAGGGGTTGAACTGCTCTCGACTGGCGGCACATCAAAAGCCATAAGCGATGCGGGCATTCCAGTTAAAGATGTCGCAGATATTACTAAATTTCCAGAAATGATGGATGGCAGAGTAAAAACATTGCACCCAGCCGTACATGGTGGCCTACTTTCATTGCGTGATAATCCCGCACATGTCAAAGCCCAAGCCGAGCATAATATTCCTAATATCGACCTATTGGTAGTTAACCTCTACCCATTTGAAGCGACCGTTGCCAAAGGCGGTAATTATGAAGATTGTGTCGAAAATATCGACATTGGTGGCCCTGCAATGATCCGCGCAGCCTCAAAAAACCATGGTTTCGTAACGGTTATTCTAGAAAATAAAGATTACGATACCGTGCTAAAAGAAATGGCCGAAAATAATGGCGCAACCACGCTTTTAACTCGCAAAAAATTAGCCGCAAAAGCTTATGCACGCACTGCAGCATATGATGCCGCTATTTCCAACTGGTTTGCCGACCAGCTAGATACCCCAACGCCAGATTATCGGGCGTTTGGTGGTTCGTTAAAACAAACATTGCGCTATGGCGAAAACCCGCATCAAACAGCGGCATTTTATGTCAATGGCGATAACCGCATAGGCGTTGCAACCGCCACCCAGTTACAAGGCAAAGAGCTTAGCTTTAACAATATTAATGATACCGATGCCGCTTTCGAATTGGTTGCAGAGTTTAACCCAAGCCAAACTAAGGCTGTGGCAATCATTAAACATGCCAACCCATGTGGCGTGGCAACCGCTTCAACCCTTGTCGATGCTTATAAGGCCGCCCTTAAATGCGACCCAGTTAGTGCATTTGGTGGCATAGTCGCGATTAACGATACGATAGATGCCGAGCTAGCAACCGAAATAGTTAAGGTATTTACCGAGGTTATCATTGCGCCAAACGTAACCGATGAAGCCAAAACCATCATCGCGGCCAAAAAGAATTTGCGTTTATTAGTAACGGGTGGTCTACCAGATGTTAAATCAGAAGGCATAAACATCCGCAGTGTATCGGGTGGTTTGCTTGTGCAATCGCGTGATAATGGCAGTGTTGATGACCTTGAGCTTAAAGTGGTTACCAAACGCCAACCCACAGATCAAGAAATGACCGATATGAAACTTGCGTTTAAAATCTGCAAGCATGTTAAATCTAATGCCATTATTTATGTGAAAGATGGCGCAGCAGTTGGCATTGGCGCAGGTCAAATGAGCCGAATTGATTCAACCCGTGTTGCCGCACAAAAGTCTATCGATGCCGCAAAAACCGCAGGCGAAACAGAACCATTGGTAAAAGGCAGTGTGGTTGCATCCGATGCCTTCTTCCCATTTGCAGATGGTTTATTGGCAGCAGCAGCAGCAGGCGCTACAGCCATTATCCAACCAGGTGGCTCAATGCGTGATGATGAAGTGATTAAAGCCGCCGATGAAGCGGGCCTAGCAATGGTATTCACTGGCATGCGCCACTTTAAACATTAAGCAAAGCCGATAAGCTCAAAAAGCTTACACTTACCATATACTATATTTAAGGCGGCCATTGGCCGCCTTAAATCATTCATTTAGTTTTCGACAACATCAGCAATATGAACATCCAGATTG
>JABSRY010000163.1 GCA_013214985.1 Hyphomicrobiales bacterium | reverse complement strand
AAGTGGCAGAGTTTTACTCCGCCCGCAGTAATAAAACATTACCGCCTCTGTGGACTAGTTTTGCATTGCCGTTTACAATCTTTCTTTATTTCGAATATTTATTCTAACTTTTCTTTTATCGAAGAGAGAATTCTTCGTCTAATGAGCCCACTGGCCATTCGAATAATAATCCAATAGGGGAAAAATTTCACGTAACTTGATCGAGTGTTGCAGTGTATTCTGGTGTCTGTACGTAATTCGTAAGATTGACTATCAACCTGAGTGATTGAAAACATTAATACGAGCTTGGCTAAATGAGTTTGGTTAAACTCGGTGAAATTTTCTTTTGTCTTGATTGAAGCGAGACCAAAATCATGCCGCCAAAACCGTCCGCACAAACCATAAACAATCACTGAATCCGTTTTTTCAAGTAACGTAAAGTTGCGCAGGCCAAATCTTGGCTGATTATTCAATGCTGATTTTCCGCCAAAAAATCCCCAAAATCGCGAGGGTGCTTCTCTCAGCACAAGCATCCAACGGACAAGAAAATCGTCATGGTCATCAAGGTTTTGAATGAGACGCATAATATCTTCTGCCTTAGCTTCAATTTCCGAAAAATGTGTTTCAGAAAATTGATGCGTCGGTAGCCATCTTTTATAGTACATATCAACAATTTGAATATGAGATTGCGACATTAATCTGTTTCCATAGCTCTTTCATAGATTTTTTGCATCGTATCAGCTATAAACTTTTTATGCCCAGCCTCAGGGTCGTATATTGATTTCAAAGCATAGCTTAACATAGGATCAACCGTTGCATCTATTTCATCATTATCAATAGCGAGAGAACGATAAATATAATATGGACTCAGATATTTACCCTTACAATATTTCACCGTTTGCTCAAACGACCGAAGTAACTCATCTACTGTGAAATTATTATGCCCGCCAGATCTATAATCCTCCGGGGCACTTCCCACGGATGTAAGAACCATAAATTCTTTATCTTTCAAGCGATATCCGGAGGCATAGGCAAATCCAGGCAAAAAAACCAAATCTATATAATGCTTCAAAATGGGGGGACATGAATACCAATACAAGGGAAATTGAAATATAATTCTGGAAGATTCTAAAAGTAATTTCTGCTCAGTGATTACGTCAATGTCCCACTCTGGGTATAAAGACGACAAATCACGTACAGTCACGTTTGACTGCTCACTGAATGCTTGCGCCCACTTCTTATTTACGCGTGAGGCCTCTAAATTAGGATGTCCAACTAAGACAAGAGTCTGCATGATATTTTTCCTTTCCTCTAACCTATTTTAAACTAAGTCTCTAATTTCGATGAAAATACCTGATTTTACTCTGACGTCTGGCTCTGGAAGCAGCAATGATAGCATATGCTCAGCTCTTTTTTGTGGTGTCACGATATAGCCACTATGAGCAGCGGCTCTCTCACGAAGCCGACGTTGTGGAAGAAACGCAGTGTCTTCGGGTAGTGGTAGTGTTCCAATTTTATAACTTAGGCTTGTTTCTACGACACACAAACCAAGAACCGCAAAAAATATCTCTGGATGTTCAAGAGCGTATAAGTTCATCATCATATTTAATGTTGCTTTGGAGACTGCGTACCCTCCGTTACCAGCCCTAGCTCGTACGCCAGCGATGGAAGAAGAAATACAAACGGTAGATATGCTTAACGCTGAAGCAATAAGATGATCTAGAATCATCTTATATGAAAAACAATTTAAGTTTTGCATCCAGATAATTTCATCAATTGATGTAGAGCTAACCTTATCAATTTGATTACAAAATTGACCAGCATTTAAAAACACGAAATCAAATCCAGTTTGCACACCTGAATTTAACAAAAGTTCATCAAGACTTTCGGGTATTCTGTCTAAGATAGTCAAGTCGCATTCCACAAAAGTAAAGCCTGAGTTTTCGGGAATATTTGTAGGATAATGTTGCCCTAACGCAAGAACGTTATAACCATCATTCAACAACGTAAGACATAGAGCATTTCCAATACCACTACTAACACCTGTTATTAAAACATTTTTCATTTTATTTCCTAAAACCTACCCGCAGACGCGCCACCATCAATTGGAAACACCGATCCAGTAATATATGAAGCATCTTCAGAAAGTAAAAAAAGTACAAGGTTGGCAACTTCCTCCGGGTCGCCCATTCTTTTCATTGCGGTAATCCCGATTTTTTGTTTTGTGTGTTCAGGATGTTTGTCTAAATTTTCTTTAGAGTTCATTCCGCCAAGAATTGGCCCCGGAGCAATTGCATTAATACGAATGAGTGGGTTCTGCGCATACTCAATAGCTGCAGCTTTTGTTAAACCAATTAATCCAAATTTTGAAGCAACATATGCAGATTGATTTGGGATAGCGATTATTCCCGCTAGAGACGAATTATTGACAATCGATCCCCCACCACATTGCTCCATAGCAGCAAGCTCTTCACGAAGCAGATAGTATTGACTTGTCAAATTAATATCGACGGTATTTTTCCATTCTTCAACCGACCCTTTTGAAATCGTGCCTGATCTAGCTGTAATGCCTGCATTATTGAATGCGCAATCTAGTCGACCATATTTTTCTAATATCGTATCGACTAATTTTTTAGTCTCTACATGTTCTTTTATATCGCACTGAATGAAATCAACATGAAGTCTATTTGCTCTAAACTCCGATGTGACTTTGCTTCCTTTTGAAGCATCTCTTCCGCAAACGATTGTCTTCGCCCCTCTTTGAGCAAGTTCTCTTGCAACTACTAGACCCATACCACTAGTTCCACCAGTCACCAAACACACTTTATCACTGAATTTCATTTTAAATTTTCTCCATTATTATTGAGGTCGCAAATAATTCGGATTCACACAACAGTAGACCCGATCATAGCGAGGATTATATTTATCTTTAAAGCAATTGCCCTCCCAAAGGCATCTGTGCACTTCACTCTCGTGACCACTTAGCTCTTTATTTACGAGGGCGTTATCAGCAAGTAAAGCACGCGCCATGCCGATATAGTCAACAACACCGCTTTCAATCAAATCACAGCCTTCTTGCAGACTTGAAATGAACCCAGCAAATCCAACTGGAGCACTAGCGTATGATTTAAAAATTTTCACTTGGTCGGTAAGTTCTTTGCGCATTTCGACCGTGTTCTCTGACAACCTATGAAATGTGTCCGCGATACAAAAAGAACACTCAAATATATCAGCGCCTGATTCCTCAAGAATCGGAATCAAGGGTTCTAATTCTTCAACAGTAAGCCCTTCATCTCCAACATAATCATTGATACCAATTCGAATACCGATAACAACTTCAGAGCCCACCACCTCCCTGACTGCCCGCAAAACTTCTATCAAAAGACGCGACCTTTTTGCTGGGCTACCGCCATAATCATCATCTCTTTTATTGGTATACTTTGAAAGAAAACTGCTCAATAAATATCCATTAGATGCTTGTAGTTGTATAAATTTTGCGCCAGCATCCACACAAAGCTGCGCAGATTTTTTAAAGCCGTCTACTGTCATTTCGATATCTGCAACGGTCAACTCTTTGACGTGATATTTTGGATCAATTTTCTTTATCGATGCTGTTTCTATCCCACTCGGTGTCAACGCAGGACGTCCTCGAGTTAGAAAGGTTGTTCCTTGACCGCCATAATGTTGCAATTGAGCAGCAACTATCACATTTTCTTTGGCCGCATCTTCAATAACAGATTTAAAACTATTGGCGTGATCTTTATTAAATAGTTTAAGCGCGTTAGGCATAAGCGCAGTGCTTTCGTTAATTGCGGCATTTGATAAAATCATCGCGCCTACGCCACCTTTTGCGACATCCAAATAAAAGCTCCGCAATTCATTAGAAAAAGCGCCATCCACTGTAGCCATATCTAATCCCATAGACACCAGGAATATACGGTTTTTAAATTCTACATTTCTTATTTTGAGAGGTTCAAGTGCCGCCGAATATTTTGACATCAGATTATCCATTTACAATTTAACGAGAGTTTTTTGATCTACCACGTGAGAAAATATTTTAATGGCTTCATTCCATTTTCGCGTCTCAGATGCGCCTAAATCAGACAGTTCAAATACTTTTAAACCATGCTTAAACTCACTATTAACCGCTTTTAGTTTTCCTCCGATATAACCTATTGAATCAATGTAAGCTGAAAAATTAAATTGAGCGTCCGTTGGGGTTTCTGAATCAAATTTCAATGCAATCTTGTTGGCGGATACCAAGTGAATCAGTGCTTCAAAATGCTTATCACATTTGGATTTCAAAGACACAGTAGGTGGGAAACTTTTTATTGGCAAATACCAATGATCCGGGTCGGGTTTTTTTCTCGCATCCGGGCAAATAACTTTAAGCTTATGCAGACACCTTCAAATTCAATTTCTGCGATGGGATTTCCGTTTTGATAAAAACAAGTGCGGCCGCGATCTATTTTGGATTTCTTACCATCAGATTCATCTGAAGTCGTTTGCACCCTTATCGTAATCGGGTAATTGGAGTCTGCGTAGTTAAAAAACTCACAATTTATTTTTTTGATTGAAAGCGTCACATCCCCACGTTTATCTTTAGGTCGATTAGCATAATAGTGATAATACATAGCTTGGCGAGCAGCTTCCACAAACATAGTTCCTGGAACATGTTCATGTGCCTTCCGATAAAAATAATAGTTATCTAAAGTATTTACCATACTAAAATAGTGGTCGGTGGAAAAACAGCTCAAACCAACGCGATGAAATGCAAGATAAATCTTATGCCTTGTTTTTTTATCAATTTGGTTTTTAATGCTAACGAAATGATTTGAGAGGTATTCCTCAGTAATTTCTGGAATAAATTTAGAACTCAAAACATGCCCAGAGTCTGTTTTATCGTAGTACGAGGCTATCTTCTCTAAATAACTGATAGCACTATCCTCTGGAATATAGTAAGGAACCGATTTTCGAACGTATAATTGGGTGCCCTCAGCAAGACGATAATGTTTTTTCAGATAAGATATTTTTTCCTCTTGAACCGAGATTTGATCAAATTCATCTACCGTCAAAAATGTAGGCAAATCCTTCCGAACGTTTGAAACCAAAACGTCATCGTTATCATGCTTATGAACAATAGTTTTGCTTACCAATGCATGGCGAAATTCCATGTGTCTGTCTCCAAAAATAGCTTAAAAATAAATAGTTTAAAAATTTAATACATACTACAATAGGTATTGAATTTAAGGGGTTATTGCTGCAGGACTTCCCTGCAATGCAGACACACCATTGGAACATGCGTCACGTTGACCTATCCCTATTCCAAACGCAATGGAGAGTATGGTTGTCGCACATATGGGCGACAACTTGAAATAATTTGAAAAATGCACAATAAAATCCTTAAAAATTTAAAAAATATACGCTAAGTAATAATACCAGTCTTTAAAAACATTAATGGTCAGCCCTAATGGACAGAGCTCAGACACGTTTTCGATATTTACAAGGCTTAGGATAACTAGATTAATGAGATAGATCAAATTCATTTTGTTAACTTGGGTTTAGAGTTTCTTAATTTATGTCATAATTCCTTTTTTCACATATGGGGAGAGTATCAAAAAGAGTGGGGTATATTTTTATTGTTTAAGGCTAACTGGTGTGTCATTTATAGCGTATGTCAGAACATGTGCAGACCTTACCAGTCATTCAACTGAAAATTCGACTATTGGGTATCAGTCCCATGATTTGGCGACGAATTTTGGCACCGAGTAAAATTTCATTAAAATGGTCGTGTCCCGCTTTCGTACCGCTCAGATTTTCATTTAAACAGCCACTCGTTCAAAAACATGTGGCTTTTCCAGCCTAATACAGAATGTCACCGCCTAGGATTATAAAACCCATTGATATATTCAAATATAGCAATTTAGGCCTGACGTCTAGTTGAGGTCTGATACATGAGGGGGGTAAATCGGACTCTGTTGCAAATAATCCTTAGATCATTTGAACGTGTTGCCTTAGCGCAGGACTTCTTAATTATACTCTGAGTCTTTGAAACTCCGAATATTGTGTTGACGTTTTGATTTAAATAGTTTC
>JABSRY010000162.1 GCA_013214985.1 Hyphomicrobiales bacterium | reverse complement strand
AAACTCGATCGAGCTTTTATCTACGAGATGAAGAATTTCAATTATTTCGGCAATGCTGCTTAAAACCCATTGCCACTTTATGTAAAATGAAATTACAACTATGATGAATAGGCAAAATTGAATGCCGATAAGTGCTATTAAAATTCCAGTCACTTGCCCACCGCCTTTTCATCTTTATCAACGAATGGCATAATGTAGGCAGTAAAATTAACAATATATTCTAACTCTTCAATAATTTTACTTAACTTGACGGCATACTCTTTATCTTCTTGATCAAGGGCTTCTAGGACCGGCTTTTTGAATTTAACAACAAAAGGAGCTGTTTTACTGGCCTTAGATATGAAATCATAATGGCATGAATGGCCTTCGTGAATTTTAAACGATTTTGTTATTTCGCTAAGAATATCAAATGTGTAACTGCTTAAAATGAAAGCTTCTGGGTTAATGCCTAATTTTGGATCTATTTCAAGCTTGTTAGTGTCTATTGGGTGTAAACCCGCACCAGGTAAGGGGCTTATGTTATCTGGCTCGCCATCCCATACAGTAACTTTTACACCACTAAAACCTTCAAATTGAATTGTCATGCTATTGGTTTCAAAGTTTTGGCATTCAATATATAAACCAAAGTCTATACTTAAATTTTCAAAATTAGCGTTGATATGGGCTTGATTTAATTTTGGTAGATGAAAATGCTTCAAATTTTTGGGCCATGGGTATTCTGGTTCCTCATAGCGTAATAGAAACCTACCATTTGTGGCGGTCAACCTCACTTTACCATCTTCATTTGCATCAAAATAAATACGGTCAAATTCATTCCAACCAAATCTGTTTGTTTCATCGCATACCGCGAACAAAGCGTTTAATACCTGTGGTAAAACTGATATGCCATTATTTGCAAAATCATGTGCGAAGTCTTTTAGTTTTTCTTTAATGTCTGAATCTTTATCAATGGTGCTTGTCATATCAAAATTCCTTTTTAATGTTGGGTTTTGGGTGTGTTTATTCGTCTGCCATACCAAGGGCATGAAGGTATAAATCAAGAATTGCATCTTCTTCAGCTCGTTCATTTGAATCTTGTTTTCGGATGCGGATAATCATTCGTAAAATTTTGACATCAAAACCTTCGCCCTTTGCTTCGGCAAATACTTCTTTCATATCATCGGTAATTACCTTTTTTTCAGCGTCTAGGCGCTCTACACGCTCTATAAATGTTCTTAAAAGGTCTCTTGCTACACCAGATCCGCCTACACCATCGTTTAGTCCTTCAATATTATCCATTGCGTTACTCATATGATTCTATCCTTTATGTTATGTTGTAAGTCGTTGTATTTGTTTAGGTGTGAAACTTAAGAACAGCACTTGAAATTATGTTAAACGCTGTTTTGGTGTTTTTAAAAGGCAGGGTGATTAGGAAGCCATTTTTATAAAATTCAAATTTATTGGGTTCAAAAATCGATAATGGCCAGGCATTTAATTTTGCCAAGATATTTGCCAATTTAGTTATTGGGTTGGCAAAAGCATGTTGAATATAAACCAAGCATTTTGTGGTTTGGTTGTTTATGTCTTCATGCATATTTAGGCTAGATGCGACAATTAAAAAGTTGCCAAAAGTGAATTGTTTGGTGAATGCTGGTTTGCTCATGCCACCACCGCCTTGCACAAATAATCATCTATTACCTGTAGTTTTTTAATGCCTAGCTTGCTAAATTCGCGGCCATTCATAGTGGATCTGATTTTAGATATTAATACTTGGCGCTCGGCCTCCGCTATTTCTGCTTTGGTTGCACGCAGCATTGATTGAAAGCGCATTTCTTGAGGCGATAAAACAAATATTTCAGAACCTTTAAGGTGGGTTTTATCGCGCCACTTAGTGCCATCTTCCATTATGAGTAAAGTAGCTGTTTTACGCGCTAGTTTGCGATATATAGGGTTGGGGTAGTGCGCTTCTATAAACAATGTGCCTATTGGAATGCTTTTAATTAAATCACTCATTGCCCACCGCCTTAGTGCCAAATTTTGCTAGACGTTCGTTAAAATGCTTGACGCAGTGCTTATCGCTACCTGGTGCAACATCACGCATACAACCGTCTTTAATGCATGTTTTCGCCCAATTGGAAGTGGTGTTGCTATTGTATGGATTTGTTATGTAAGGCTTGCTCATGACACCACCGCCATTTCTAAAAATATTCTTGCGGCTTCGGCTTTTCTTTTTGCTTCATCTTCTGCATAGCTGTTTAGGCTAGGGTGGTGATGGGCGTTATTTACTGGCGCATATAGTTTACTAGATTGCTCATTATTGCCATGTTGCCAAATATACCAAGCATGGTTTTTAGCGGCACCAACTGGTTTGCCTTTTTTATCTATTGCAACCGGCACGTTTGACCACGATATACGGCGGGTTAAAACAATCTGATGTTTAAACGTATTTTCAGTTTCAAATATATCACGTCTGGTATCGCCGCAATCATAAGCAACAGGCAAAAGCATTGCCACCATGCCGCTATGTGGTTTGGTTAGCTCTAATGCGTGTAGAATAAACTTTCTATCGATGTTGTGAGGCTTAAAATATGGCGGGTTGCTAATAATATCGAACTTAATATTATCTGGGTTGGTAAAATCTAAAAAACTCATTTGCAAATCAACCGATGGATCTGGGTGAATATCAATCCCCATCACCTCATGCCCGTAGGCTTCAAGCACCTTTTTAATACCGCCATCACCCACCGCAGGTTCTAAAATATGCCTAGCAGGTGATATATGAGGTAATAAGCATTCTTCTGTTACCCAATGCGGGGTGTAAAATTCGGCACGTGGGCGAACTGGGTAACCCGCTTGGGTTAATTTGCCAGTTTGTGCTGTTTTAGTGGTGTTTGTATTGGCTGGCATTATACGGCTTCCAATTCTGCTGTAATGTGTTGGGTTTGAGGTTTTAGGGCAGGGCGTTTAATGCAATGCAGTTCATTGTGGTTGGCGCGCTTAAGCTCAAAATATAAACCACCGCCTGGCGTTTGAACTAAGGCCCACCCAACATCGCAAAAGAATGTAGATTTAATATTAGGTTTATCTGCAGGGCTAACGATAATTGCCGACTGGCCGTTTTCATCATTATGAAACTTGGTTGCGTCATTGCCGATGATGCAAATAATTTGCTCGATAGTTTCGGCTGTTAGAATGATTGGATTAGTCATGGCGCCACCTGCCACTTCAATTCTAGTTCTGCTTTTAGAATGTTTGTGACTCGCGCCCCACTAAAGAAATAGTTATAAATATAACCATCATTTTCTAACTTACTCGTACCAATTTTTTGAGCGAACCATTCATGTTTATTTCGTTTTTCGGTTACTTTAAATAATTCACCGCGCCCATCTAAATAAAAATTACCAATTACAAGATTGTTGAATGCTACTCCCCATTTTATTAGATAATTAGGATAAAGACTGGCCTTGGAATTGAGAAAATACTTCGCAAAATCTAAATATGTTTTAAAACCATCAGCTTTGGCTAATCTGTCTTTTTCAGCGCGGTTCAATTCAACACCCGAAATAAAAACGTGGTCGCAAAAAATACCGTCTTTATCAATAGCAAAACAAGTATCAATTGGCTCAACACTCAAACAAACCGCATCATGCATTTTTATGCGTTCACCTGGTGCATAACGGCCTTTATAAAGCTGTAGTTTTTCGCCAACTTTAAACTGGTGTTTGCCATTGCGGATGGTTTGCCATTTGGTTCTATTTTCCACGGCAAGTGCAAATTCTTTGGTGAATGATAAAATGGTCATAGTTCCACCCTCCACTGTAAATCGCTTTCATTTATGGGGTTGCTGCAATCTCTTGTTTGGCACTCGCCATAAATTGAATATTGTCGCGTAAAGCCCATAAATTCAGCTTGCAAGCCATCAATAACTTCACCAGTAAAGGTGCTTTGTTTCGGAAAGCCCTTCGCGTCAAAGTCCTTAGTTACATTAGTTATTAAAACGTGGTTTTGGGTATTGTCTAAGTAGGTTTGGCCAACGTGCAAATGGTCAAACGGTTTTAAGACCAACCGTTTGGATTTTAAAACTGCTAAATGTGCATATATTTTTTGCACGGTTTGGGCTTGTGCCAGTGCGTCATATTTTGCATTATGCGCGGTATCTGGCTTAATTTGCTCAACATCTTTAAACATTTTAAATAATGTTCTGCAGCAATTCTGGTGGTGATATTGCCAAGGTAATTTTATATCTTTGCCAAACTCAACTTCAAAAGCATGTTTGATAATAGGGAAATCAAAATCGGCACCTTTGGCCCATACTTTTAAATCACCATTTTTGGCATGTGTTTTAATTAATTCTTCAAGTTCGGTTAGTGCAAATACTATGGGTTCGGGTGCTGGGTTGTTTAGTGATTCATTGGCTGCATCACTTTGCTTTGCCCACCAATCCATAGTTGCTTGTGAAGTGGTATATGCAGGATTATTGCATTCTGTATTCGCAATAAAGGTAATAACTTTGCTATTTGGTTTTTCAGCAGCATTAAAAAGTACCGCGCCAATTTGAATAATTTCAGCAGTAGGGCGCGTGTCTAATGTTTCAATGTCTAGCATTAGGTCAGTGTATTTTTTCATAGCTACACCCCTAATATCTATCATACTCTGTAGGATAATCACCGTCACAATCATCAATAATTTTGGAGTTACAGGCATATAAATTGAATAATAGTTTTTCAAAATGCGTTAAATGAATGCTGTGATATTTAGATTTTTCGGTATCTATACTTTCGCCATAATTATCGGCCTTGATTGAATAAATATGTCCCTTGTTATTGACAGCTAAGGCATAATGGCACTGATAAATCCCTGTATTAGGGGCCACATCTAAGTAAACCCAATAAAATCCGTCTTTATCAGTTTCTTCGACGACGCAAGTATATTCGCCTTGCATTTTGTCGTCATTATAGTCGACTACGTATTCTTGAAATTTTTCTAGTATTTCAGATAGGTTTATTTCGGCAGGTGGCATGTCTAATAATTTATCAATTTCAGCACCAATATGTTTTTTACCAACTTCAAAAATAGACGTTTCTATTTTTTCTTTTACTAATTTTGCAACAACTGAATTGTATGAAGGTAAGCCTAAATCTAAATTCACACAGATAGATTCTTTTATAGCTTTTTCAATAGCCTTTTGAGTATCGCCATATCTGCTAAATTGATCTTCAATAGCTGTTGCTAATGCTTGATCTAATGAGGCTTCTATTTTTGAAATGATATTTTCTTCAGAGAATATTTTTTTACCACATTCTGCAAAGATTGACCCAAAGTCGATTATTGATTTGTTTGTATTTTCCATTATTCAATGTCCTTTTTAATTAGTTTTTTGATTGTTAAATCCACCGCTTTGCCAAATATCCAAAATACGCCACCAACAGCCACAACAACGGTTTGTGCAGTTAGGCTAAATGCGTAAAATAGGAATATGTAAAAGCAGTTTTTCATTTCTTTAGCCCCATAAACGTGGCTAGTTTTTCTAGGTGTTTTTCATCTGCAGCATCCATGTTTGAAAGAATGGCGGCCCTAGCATCGCTAACCATCTGGTTAAGCTCATTAGGTTTTTGAGGGGGCGATGCTTTAGGCATTGGTTGCCTCGCTAACACAGGGAATATATCTAAAATCAAACCCATTCATGTTATTTAACAAGCCAATTTTTTCATGGAAATGGCGGTTTAATTCTGTAATTAGAAGTTCTACAGGCGTGTAGCTCGAATTAAATATATTAGTGGCTACGAACTTATCAAAGCCATCTATATGCATTGGCTTTTCGACACAGAATTTATTCAAATAATCATCATCAATGCGGAATAAATATTTACCTTCGGTTGCTAGGCAAATTGCATCTATTTTAATAATATGCTTTTTTACGTGAGCGGGGACGGGCCATTCTAAACCAAGCATTTGGTGAATGATTTTGCTATGTGAGTCTTCAAATTGTTGCCATATCTCACTATGGGCTAGGGTTGCTAGTGCCATTTTCCAAGGTGTTGGCATATCTAGGCCCATGCTGCCTTCTTGCAAATCATGCGCTAGCCAATATCGGTCTAC
>JABSRY010000161.1 GCA_013214985.1 Hyphomicrobiales bacterium | reverse complement strand
GCTGTTAAGCGGGCAGATAAATATTAATAAATTATCGCTTATTGGCGCTGATATTAACCTTATAGTCGACCCTAATGGCAACAATAATTGGCAAGCAAATGCCGATACGCGACCAAGCGCACAAAATAACGACCCATTGGGCAGTTTGATAGAAAATTCTGTAAACGACACAGGCAATGCTTCCGACCAACAAAGTGCAGCGGATGCGTTTGATTTGGCAAACTTAACCATTGAAGATTTCAGCATTACCAATAGCCGTGTTTCTTATGAAGATGCTCAAAAAAATGTTTCGCAGCTTATTGAAGGCATTAATTTGGATATTAATTTGGCCGATCAAAATAAAAACATTAGCTTAGATGGTAATGTGATGTGGCAAAAACAAAAAATAAACTTCAATTTGGACCAATTTAATATAGAGAATTTTGTCAATGCTCAAGATACCAAACTCGCGTTAAAAATAAACTCAACCCTGTTTAACGCCGAGTTAGCGGGCAATATTCGCAATGCAGACAGGCTTATATTTAACGGTAATGCCATGGCCAATAGTGAAAGCATTCACAAATTAAGCAATTGGTTAGACATTCACCTTTCGGATGTTAACGACAGTGCTTTTAATTTGAACAGTGGGCTTAAAATATCTGGTGATACTTATCAGCTGACCAACTTAGCTTTGACGGCCTATGATAGCGTTTTTAATGCTAACCTAACCATTGCAAATGGTGATGTGCCAGATATTTACGGTAAAATTTCGGCAAATCAAATCAATTATAACCGCATTATTGTGACAAGTGACGAAGAGATTAGTTCAAATTCATGGAGCACCAAGCCTATAAAACTGGGCTTTTTATCAAAAATCAACAGCAATATAGACCTTGATGTTGGCAAATTCAGTTATAAAAATATTATTGCAGATCAATTGATTACGCGCATTACCATTCGCAAATCTACTGCAACAATCCCGCTTAAGGTCAATGTTTTTGGTGGCTCGGTTGCCAGCGTGAGTGGTAACAAATCTGGCCTTAATATAAGTTCTAGCCTAAAACTTACCAATATAAATATTGGAGACACGCTTAAAGAGTTTGATATTAGCGACAAGTTAGAAGCGACGACCAACCTTAAGACCACCCTTACAACCCGTGGCAACTCTGTAGCAGACTTTATGAATAACCTAAAAGGTAGCGGCAATATAGAGATGTTAGACGGAGTAATTAAAGGCATTGCTTTTGCCGATGCACTCGCACCCGAAATTGCCAATATTGACCTTTCACTTAATAGCCCTGAAAAAATTGCACAATTTGCGCTTAAGGCAAGTAAAAGTGTGTTTGGCAAACAATTAAAAGATAAAATGGCGGGCAATTTTAACCAAGGTGTTGGCACCGACAAACAAACAAAATTTGTAAAAGCCACATTTAGTTATGTTATTAATCAAGGGGTTCTAAATAATAAGGATTTAGAAATCGCCTCAGAAAATATTATTATTCGTGGCGAAGGCAATGTTGACCTTGGTAAAAAAAGCCTCAAATATCGCATTGTGCCTAAATTGTTGCGCAAAGTTAATGACGGCACGTCTGAACGGATGACGGTACCCGTGCTTATATCGGGCGATTGGGCAAACCCAAAAATCGATATTGACTATACATACGCACTTGAAAATAGCAGCATGCTTAAAAAAATACGTGCCGACGCTACAAAAAAGGTGACCGATAAAGTCGTGAATATTGTTAAACAACAATTGGGTGAGAAAGTCGGCAATTTACTCGATGAAAATGTAGTCAATCAAATTGGCGGGCTTTTAGGCTTAAAACCCGCTGACAAAACATCTAATGATGTTAAGCCAGATGATGCAAAAACTAAAGATCCGTTAGACCCGCAGAACCTATTAAACAATTTATTTGGTACTGCTACAAAATAATGACGACTGATAAGCTTTTAAAAAATTTAAAGATGAATATTTCTATTGCGTGCAAGAATCTTTCGTTTAAAATGAAATAAAACACTGAACGGACAAATATATGCGCGAACTAGAGAGCCTTGAAATTAGAATTCTTACTGAATTGCAAAAAAACGGGCGATTAACCAATCAAGATCTTGCAGATTTGGTTGGATTATCCCCTTCAGCTTGTTGGCGCCGCGTTAGATCTTTAGAAGAAGAAGGCATTATTAGTAACTATCACGCGCGGGTAAATGGCGCAAAAGTTGGTTTCCCCGAAACCATTTTTTCACGCGTTAGTTTAGAGCGGCATAGCGATGAGCTAGTTCGCAACTTTGAACGTGCGGTTATATTGCGCCCAGAAGTTATTGAATGTTTTGCCACAAGTGGTGATTGCGATTATCTATTGCGTGTCGTTTCGCCCGATATTTCGGCTTATGATGAATTTATTCAAAAGTTTTTGCTAAAAACCGAAGGCGTAGCCCAAGTCCGCTCTAACTTCAAACTGCGGGAAGTCAAAGCCCTATCCCCCTACCCACTATAGTCAGATAGTCGCTTTAATTACCCCCATAAAATATTCGGCAATATGCGCTTAAAAATATTGCATTAACAATGGTAAATATGCGTTTTTCTCTTTTACCGCGCGGTTAACGAGCGGGTAAACCTTAACACAATCAGCAAGCTGCTCTTATATTGGGCATATTTTAAATTGTATATATTTTAAAGCGGGCTATATTAAAATAAAAAGGGGAGTTGAAATATGGTTAAAGTTTGGGATCCGTTGTTGCGGTTGTTTCATTGGGGTTTGGTATTAAGTTTTGCTGTGGCTTGGCTTTCGGCAGAAAGTATTGATGCATTGCACAATTGAGCGGGTTACGCCGCTGCTGGCTTAATCGGATTTCGTTTAATTTGGGGGCTGATTGGGCCGCGCTATGCGAGGTTTAGCCAATTTGTAAAAGGCTCAAAAACCATTATGGCGTTTATGCTGGCAACAATTAGCGGCAAAGAGAAAAGATATTTGGGCCACAACCCTGCTGGCGGCGCTATGATATTGGCTCTATTGGCCACTCTACTTGTCACCGCTGGAACAGGTTGGATGATGACATTGGCGCAATATGCAAAAGCCGATTGGGTGGAAAGCATACATGAAACGAGTGCCAACCTTACTCTAATTTTAGTTGTAGCGCATGTTGCGGGTGTATTATTAGTAAGCTGGCGACATAAAGAAAATCTAGCAAAATCAATGGTTAACGGCAAAAAACGTGCGCCTGAAGGCGATGACGTTGTTTAGAAACACATAGAATAACAATTTACATTATGTGGTTTTGTTGTAATTTGCTTAACCCTAGCGGGATGCTTATTATATTGTGTTAATTTAGGAACCAATCATTGAATAGTTTATTTACTCAAAATTTTAAATCAATGCCTTATTGGCATCATGAAATTGATGTGCCTAAAACCGCCACGGGCACTTTACCAAAACAAGCCGATATATGCATAATTGGTGGCGGGTTTACTGGGCTTTCAGTAGCAATTCACCTATTAAAAGCTGGTAAATCGGTTGTTATTGTGGATGCGATGCGTCTAGGCGAAGGCGCAAGTGGAAAAAATGGCGGCATGATTGGTCCAAGCCTTCATAAGCTAGGGCTTGAAGGCTTAAAAAACATTCATGGCGAGCAAAAGGCATATGACATATTGCAAGAAGGCATTAATGCCATCGAATATTTTCCAACTTTTCTTAAAGAGTTTAAAATTGAATGTGATCTAAACATGTCAGGCCGCTTTAATGGCGTTCATAATCAAAAACAGCTCGATGAAATTGAAAAAAAATGTGAAGTTTTTTCTAAATTAAAAAACTTTAAATACCAAATGGTTGCTCCCGATAAAGTACACAGTGAAATTGGATCCGACCATTATTATGGCGGCGCGGTTTATGAGTTAGATGGTAGCATTCACCCCTATAAATTACTCAAAGGCATGGTTGAAAACATCCACAAACTTGGTGGCCAAATTTTTGAAAACACCCGCGCCGACGATATTATCAAAACCACTATTGGGCATAATGTTTACACCGATAAAGGCACACTTGTTGCGGGTGAGGTTGTTATCGCGACCAATGGGTATAGTAAGCAGTTCGGCAATTCTAAACAGTCCTATTTTTATAAACGCGTTATCCCGCTCACTTCGGCGATGATAGCCACAGAAGAAATTTCACCCGATCTGATGCAGCGGTTTTTTCCGAAAAACCGTATTCATGGTGGCAACCATCGTTTGGTGCAATATTACCGCCCTAGCCCTGACTTTAAGCGCATATTATTTGGTGCGCGCGGCGCCGATTTTAAAGATAGAGCCGATAAAAACGGTCAAAATTTAAAAAAATTAATGGTTAAGATATTTCCTGAAATGCTGGATATTAAGTTAGATTTTTCTTGGTCAGGCAAGGTTGCCTATACTTTTGACCATGGCCCACATTTAGGCAAGCATGACGGCTTATATTATGCAATGGGTTATTGCGGTTCAGGCGTTACCCGTTCTGTATACCTCGCTAAAAAACTATCTATGCAAATTTTGGGCGAGGAAAACTTCCAAACAGAATTCCATGCACTAGAATTTCAAACGAAACCATTTTATAATGGCAAACCCTGGTTCATGCCGTTTGTCATTAAATGGCATAGCTTTATGGATGGCATAGAATAAGCCAATAATTCATACACTAGCTACGCAAAAGCGGGTTAGTGGCCAAATGTAATTTCTATATAAAAAGCATGTGCGACCTAAATTGCACATGCTTTTTTGATTTTATTATCTATGCCTTATAATGCAGCAACGCGCTCAAGGGCAATTTGCTCTGCAACTTTATCTGTTGGCAAATTATCGGCGGCTGATTTTTCGTAAATTTCCAATAATGTGGTGCCGATGGTGGCCATTTTATCCAAATTATTAGCG
Organism: Hyphomicrobiales bacterium; assembly: GCA_013214985.1. GTDB lineage: Bacteria > Pseudomonadota > Alphaproteobacteria > Rhizobiales > OSC116 > OCS116. The sequence continues at coordinate 1,231 of JABSRY010000161.1, read as the reverse complement.
CGGTTATAATTGCCCAAAATCTCGTTTTCGACATTTATAATACCCCCTGCATTAATTACAAAATCGGGTGCATATAATATGTTATTTTGGGTTAAGATTTCACCAACCGAAGGCGTTGCTAGCTGATTGTTCGCAGCCCCTGCAATTACTTTTGCCTTAATATTTTGCGCCAAATGATCGGTAATAATTGCGCCCATTGCACAAGGTGCAAAAATATCAACATCCGCATAGGCTATTTTATCAACATCGATAATTTCGGCATTTAGCTCTATTTTAGCTTTTTCAAGCACGCTTACATTAATATCTGCAACCAATAATTTTGCGCCCGCTTTATGCAATTGTGTTGCAAGGTCATAACCGACATGCCCAAGCCCGAGCACGGCAATGCGCATGCCGCTTAAGTTATCACTGCCAAATTTGGTTTTGGCCGATGCCTTAATGCCTATAAACACACCCAATGCAGTAAACGGCGATGGGTCGCCACTGGCGTGCTCGCCCGTGCATAATCCCGCTACAAATTTGGTGTGTTTACGCACAAGTTCCATATCCTCAACCGATGTACCCACATCTTCTGCACAATAATATTGCCCGCCAATATCGTTAATTGCTTTGGCGAACGAAGCCATTAATTCTGGTGTTTTGATTGTTTTAGGATCGCCAATAATTACCGATTTACCGCCGCCGACTTTTAAGCCCGCCATAATATTTTTTAAGGTCATGCCATATGAAAGACGCAATACATCGGTTAATGCCGCGTCTGAATCGGCATAATCGTAAAAACGTGTGCCGCCCGCGGCAGGCCCTGCTTTGGTCGAATGAATGGCGATAATTGCTTTTAACCCAGTTTTAGCATCCTGTGCATGAATAATTTTTTCATGGTTTTTAAACGAAATATGTTCAAATAACATCTTACCCTCTTATTTTTCTTATAAATTAGATGATAAATCATAGCATTGTGATTGAATAATTTGCTTGCTTATTTAGGCTGTTTTTCGAATATTGTGTAATTTAAAACCTAGTTATTGTAATATAATTACCGATTGACGTAACTTTATTACAATTCAACAGTCAAAATCTAAGTTATTTTATTAGATCATGCGCTGAATGGTAACAATATTAATACCAAAATAACCAACGCAATTACATAAAATTTAAGGGCTTGTTTAATATCGGCACGGTGTAATATAATGCGTCCGCCTTCATTCATCCAAACACCGTCTAATATTTTATC
>JABSRY010000160.1 GCA_013214985.1 Hyphomicrobiales bacterium | reverse complement strand
TTATTAGACAACATAGTTACTAAATGTGTCGAATATAAGTGACATATTTAACTAAAGTCTAATTATTTTACGCCGTTAATTTTTTTAAGATTAAAGATGTTGGCTTCGGTTTGAGCCAATGTCATGTCTTGTAAAAAGACTTTACGGGCTTGTTTATATTTGCCTTGTAGCCCAAGTGCTAGCGCATAATTACCGCGCATTCTTGACGTTGCATTGGGTTGACTAACCGCAATGCTTAAATGGTGTTCAGCCAAGTTTAAGTTTTTACTTAACAGATAAGATAGTCCCATATTGGTATGTATGCTGGCATTATTGGGTGATATTTTTAATGCACGCTTAAAGCTGTCTCTTGCGAGCAGGTGCTCGGATAGTTTGCTATGCAGGCCACCAATTTCGTTATAAAGGCGCCAATTATTGGGCGAATATTTTAATGCGGTTTGTAATTTGCGTAAGGCGGGCCCAACTAGACCTTTTTTTGCCAAAACGTTGCCATATGTACGTAAAATTGCCGAATCTTTAGGATGCTCTAAACTTCCGATTTCTAATATTTTTATAGCGCGGTCTTGCGAACCAATGCCCGACAAAGCTTTTGCATAACCAATAATATTGATCGAGCTCTTTTTATCGGCCTCATAGGCTTTGCCCCAAAATTGAACATTTCTAAATGCATTAGCTTGTTGATCGATGGCATTATTACTGGAAGGGTTAAACTGTTTATTTGCATTTGTAGGCGCAGATACGCTCGCGCAGCTTGCAATTAGCAAAAAACATGAGCCAGCAAAGATTTTATATAATGGCTTATTATTCAGAAACATTTGAATTTATACTCTTAAAAATGATAGTAACTGTATAATGATGGCTGTTTGTCAATAAAGCGTTAACCATAATACGTTTTGTTAAGATATAACAAAGTGACAAATAGGAGAGAATGCATGAAACTAATTAAATCCTCAAAAAATGCTATTGAAATAGAATTAATAAGCATGGCGCAAATGGGCAATCTTTCGGATTTGCCAAAATCCCATGCGGCTTGGCTTAAACTTAATAATTTTGGCGCCAGTGAAGGTGAAATATCCGTATTACAAGATGCAAACGGACAGGTTTCTAAAGTATATTTTGGTGTAGGCAAGCAAAGCCATGCAACATTTACTTTAGATGACCCGTTTAACTTGGCAAAGTTAAAGCAATTGCCAAATGGTGACTATACGCTAGTTGGCGCGCTTAAAAATGCAGAGATAGCCTATTTTGCCTTTGCCTTGGCGGATTATAGTTTTGATCGTTATAAACAACCCAATGCGCTTAAAAAAGCCGCAGTTAATTTGGTCATTGGTCACGGTGTGAATATAGATGATGTTCAGATGCAGGTGGATGCAACAAATATCACACGTGATTTGGTAAATACGCCCGCAAATGACCTAGGCCCAGCTGAACTTGCAGCAGCCGTCAAACAGCTAGCCGATAAATTTGGCGCAGATTATAATGACATAATTGGCGATGATCTATTAGACAAGGGCTTTACGCTTATTCATACGGTTGGGCGGGCAAGTGACCGTGCGCCAAGATTAGTGGAGCTGAAATGGCGTGGCAGTGATGCTGAAAACCTACCCAAAATTACCTTAGTGGGCAAAGGTGTGGTTTTTGATACAGGCGGGTTGGATTTGAAGCCAGCAGCAGGCATGATTACCATGAAAAAAGATATGGGCGGGGCTGCAAATGTAATTGGGTTATGCCATATGATTATGGGTGCGAAATTACCGATTGATTTAACCCTGCTAATTGGCGCTGTCGAAAATTCAGTTTCATCCAACGCATTTAGACCATCGGATGTTTTTAAATCTTATAAAGGATTAACCGTTGAAATTGGCAATACCGATGCTGAAGGGCGTTTAGTACTTGCCGATTTATTGGCATATGCCGATGAAAGTAACCCAGATTTATTGCTAGATATGGCAACATTGACAGGTGCAGCACGGGTTGCCGTGGGGCCAGAAATTGCAGCCTATTTTACTGAGGATATGGCGTTAGCCCAAAGTTTAAATGAAATTTCGGCTAATATTTATGACCCGATATGGCAGTTACCTTTACATAAGGCCTATTTAAAAAGCATGAATAGTAAGGTTGCAGATATTAATAACATATCTTCTATGCCGTTGGCGGGCGCATCTACTGCTGCGTTATTTTTAGCGAAATTTGTTGAAAATGCGAAGACATATATTCACTGGGATTTAAACTCTTGGAACATATCTGACCGCCCTGCAAGACCTGTTGGCGGAGAAGCACAGGGCATAAGAACAATATTTTCGATGATAAAACAAAAATATACATAGTTAACAAAATATGAATTTGCTAGCAAGCACAAAGCCTTGCTAGCAGGTTAACAAATGGTTAAGATTTTAATCGGTAACCTTTTTGGATCAAATAATAGGCCCAACTCCACAAAATTATGCAGGTTGAAACGCTGACAAGAATTGTAACATATATATTGCTTTCACTTTGCCCAATGAAGCCATATCTAAAACCATCTATTAAATAATAGAATGGATTAAACTGTGTTATGGTTTTTGCAAAATCGGGTAATTGGTTGATCGAATAAAAAGTACCCGATAAAAATTTCGCCGGCGTAATGATAAATGTAGTGACCATGTTTAGATGATCGAACTTTTCTGCCCATATGCCAGCCAGCATGCCCATTAAGGACATGACCATACTGCCCAAAAACCCAAATAATATAATGGCGCCAAGATTGTATATATTTGTATCGACCACCAATGCCATTACAATGCCAGTGGCGAAACCAACCACAATACCACGGGTAACACCGCCCATAGTGAGGGCAAACATCAGCTCGCCAGCAGAAATGGGCGGCATTAAAATATCGACAATATTGCCCTGAACCTTGCCTAATAATAATGAAGATGAATTATTAGCAAATGCATTTTGCATCATGGCATTCATAATTAGACCAGGCACAATGAATGCAGCAAATTTTATCCCATTTATTTCGGCACGAAATTCACCTATTGAAATTGTAAAAATTGCCAAAAACAACATCATGGAAATTACGGGTGCAACGACAGTCTGCAAATATATGGTGATGAAGCGCATAACCTCTTTTTTATAGAGGGTATGAAGCCCAAGCCAATTGACCCTGCCAAATTTACGGGTGCCGAATTGATGTTTATTCGTAGAGATGGGATTATTCATTTTTTGCCTTTAGAAAATTTAAGAGCTCATATTACCCATTGATGGCGCGCATCTTCAAGTCAAATATATTGATCAATCGTCTATATCTATGCGATATTATGTGCACCTATTTACCCAATGGGCAGCCAGATTACGGCCGCCTGTGCATAAAAACCCCATGAATTTATAGAATTCGTTAATAAAAGTTAATTATTGGGCTTATTTGGGGAAAAATAAATTTATTTTCGAAGGACTCTTGCCACAGATTCAGCATATGGTGTAGTTTACTAATTGTTAACCACATTATGTGGGGTGCATGTCGGTTAACAGATGCGGTGTTTAGTATTTTATGAGGGGGCTATATGGCTTGGACGGATGATAGAGTAGAATTGTTGAAAAAACTCTGGAATGATGGGTTAAGTGCGAGTCAAATCGCAAACCAAATGGGCGGCGTTACACGTAATGCGGTTATCGGTAAAGTTCACCGTTTAGGCCTTTCTGGTAGAGTGACATCTACACGTGGCCGCGCTGCTAGCAAAACAGGTAAAACGGCGGCTTCTAAACAACGTAGCCAACGCCGTGAGCCTAAAATGCCCAATATTGGCGGCAATACGGCGTTTAAAACGGCACCAGAAACCAAAGCAATGCCTATTATTGAAGAAAAGGTTGTGCCATTAACATTGGTTGAAACTGTTATTGGTAATAATATTTCTATCTTTGATTTAACGGAATATACATGCCGTTGGCCTGAAGGCGACCCAAGCACAAATGATTTTCATTTTTGTGGGTCTCGCAATGATGGGTCTGGCCCATATTGCGAAAAGCATGCAGAAGTGGCTTATCAACCAACGTTGCGCCGTAAAGTTAAACGCGCAATAGCGTCATAGATTTATATAAATGATTTTATATGCCCCAACAGTTCATTAACCGTTGGGGCTTTTATTTGTTAGCTAGAACTTGTCGTTAAAACTATAGCCAGCACCCCGAACCGTGCGAATAGGGTCTATTGGGTTTACTGAGGCTTTTATTGGGTTGGACAATGCTTTACGCAATCGGCCTATATGCACATCAACAGTGCGCTCGTCCACATAAACATCGTGCCCCCATACATTGTCTAGCAATTGTTCTCTTGAAAAAACTCGGCCAGCGCGCTGCATTAAATATTGCAGTAATTTAAATTCTGTTGGGCCTAAATTTATTTCCACTTCGTTGCGTATGACGCGCTGCTTGCCCATGTCTAAGGTAATATCGCCTATGGTTAGCACATCGCTCATTTGGCTGCGTACGGTGCGTTTTAACAAAGCTTTTACCCGTGCAAGAAGCTCTTTCATCGCAAAAGGTTTGACCATATAATCATCCGCGCCCATTTCGAAGCCGCGTAGTTTTTCTTCATCGGCGCCGCGAGCGGTTGCCATAATGATTGGGATATTGCGCGTGCTGTCCTTCATACGCAGGCTTTTGCATATGTCGATACCAGAGACACCTGGCAACATCCAGTCCAGCAAAATCAAATCGGGTATTTGCTCATTTATATACAGGGATACATCATCGCCATGCGCGCAAAGACGCGTCTCATAACCTTCATTTTCTAGGTTATAAGTAAGCAACGTACCCAATGCATCTTCATCTTCGACAATTAGAATTGAAGCATTCATCGGAAACTCACCTTATTAGAGTTTGAATTTAGGCCTTGATTAAATCTGTCTTAGGCCGATCCTCGTCAAGCAATTCGCCGCGTACCATATAATAGATATTTTCAGAGATATTAGTCGCGTGGTCGCCAATGCGTTCGATGTTTTTGGCACCAAATTGCAGATGTGTGCAGAAATCAATATTATCTGAATTTTCTTTCATGGTTTCTAGAATTTCAGCAAAAATGCTATTATATAGGGCATCTAAATCTTTATCATTTTCCCATACATTTACTGCTTTATCGACATCTTCGGCGCTGAATGCATCTAAAACATCTTTCAGTGCTTTTTGAGCAAGTTCGCTCATGGCGTGAAAACCACTAACTAAACTTTTAGGGGTTTTGCCTTCGATTGCGATAACCCGTTTTGCAATATTTTTGGCTAAATCACCAATACGCTCTAAATCTGAGCTAATACGAATGGTAACAATGATGCGGCGCAAATCTAATGCCATCGGCTGGCGTTTGGCAATCATTAAAATGGCTTCTTCTTCAATTTCTAACTCTAATCTGTCGATTTGCTTATCAGATGCGATAGCGGTTTTAGCCAATTTATGATCATTGGTTTCAAGTGCCTTCATGGCCATTGCCAACTGATCCTCCGCCAAGCCGCCCATTTTAGAAATTTTTTGGGCAAGGCCGTTAAGTTCATCTTCAAAAGCACTTACGATATGTGTTTGCATTTTTATCTCCTAATGTATCAACCGTAACGACCCGTAATATAGTCTTGGGTTTGTTGGTTTGATGGGTTGGTGAAAATTTGATCGGTATCGCCAAATTCGATGAGTTTGCCAAGATGGAAAAACGCGGTTTTTTGCGAAACCCGAGCCGCTTGTTGCATGCTATGGGTAACAATAACGATGGTGAATTTTTCTTTCAACTCATCAATTAGCTCTTCGATACGTGCTGTTGCAATTGGGTCCAGCGCACTACACGGCTCATCCATCAAAATAACTTCTGGGCTAACGGCAATCGCCCGCGCAATGCAAAGTCTTTGTTGCTGACCGCCCGACAGGCCAGTGCCTGGGGAGTCTAAACGGTCTTTCACTTCTTCCCATAAACCAGCACGCTTTAAAGAATTTTCGACAATTTCATCGGCATCAGTTTTATGATCAATCATGCCATGAATTTTGGGGCCATAAACCACATTGTCATAAATGCTTTTAGGAAAAGGGTTTGGCTTTTGAAACACCATGCCAACGCGGGCGCGCAGTTCAACCACATCAATCTCTTTGCTATAAATATCTTGCCCATCGAGTAAAATATCGCCTTCAATTTTGCAT
>JABSRY010000016.1 GCA_013214985.1 Hyphomicrobiales bacterium | reverse complement strand
CCAACGGCAAAGCGTTTGGAGGTTTGTTCAAAGGTCAGTCCATCCTTCTTTTTGATAAAAAGGATATGGCGGCGAAAATCAACAGAATAGGTCATTATATCAGTGTAATCATTTTAAAGGCGTTAGGCTATATATGTGTCTTTACTATCTGTGTTGCTGCCACCATCTAGCATACAATGCTCAAATAATGTGCCATCATCAAACGTTATCTCGTACTCATTATTATTTGCGGCTTGCGCTGTAAGCGTCGATAATAACAAGAACCCAGAAAGGATTGTCAGTGTTTTGAGTGCGGCAATGGCTGGTAATGTTTCTAAAGTATTTTTGGTATATTTCATCGGTTAGTCCCCCTTTTTTGCTGAAAACTAACCATATCTCAAGCAAACAATATTGGATAGTGCACAAATTATGTTGGTTGTTTTAAAGGGTTATTTGGCGATATTGAACTAGATGATATAAAAAAAGCGCAGGGGTTAGCCTGCGCTTGATTAATTTTAACTTGCAAAAAGCAATATTACATATTCATTTTGCGTTTACGCTCTGCAAGTAGGCGTAGGCGCAAGGCATTTAGCTTAATAAAGCCTGCGGCATCATTATGGTCATATACTTCATCATCTTCAAAGGTTACATGCTCTAGGCTGTATAATGAATAAGGTGATTTACGGCTAACAACCGAAACAGAGCCTTTATATAGTTTAACCACAACAGTACCTTTTACCGGTTCTGATGCTTTATCAATCATGGCTTGTAGCATTTCACGTTCTGGGCTGAACCAGAAACCGTTATAAATAACTTCGGCATAACGGGGCATTAGCTCATCTTTAAGATGCATCGCACCACGGTCTAAAGTAATAGATTCGATGCCTCTATGTGCGGTTAGCATAATTGTGCCACCCGGTGTTTCGTAAATACCACGAGATTTCATACCCACATAACGGCCTTCAACAAGGTCCAAACGGCCAATGCCATTTGCGCCACCCAGCTCGTTTAAGCGGGTTAGTATAGTCGCAGGGCTTAAAATAACACCATCAATTGAAACAGGGTCACCTTTTTCAAAACCAATTTCTACATAAGTGGCTTTATCGGGCGCTGCTTCTGGGCTTACTGTACGCTGATAAACATATTCTGGTGCTTCGACGCTTGGGTCTTCTAAGGCTTTGCCTTCTGATGAGGTGTGTAATAGGTTTGCATCTACAGAAAATGGTGCTTCACCGCGTTTGTCTGTGGCAATTGGAATTTGATTTTTTTCGGCAAATTCAATGAGTTTTGTACGGCTCGATAGGTCCCACTCACGCCAAGGTGCAATCACCTTAATGTCTGGGTTTAGCGCATAATAACCAAGTTCAAAACGTACTTGGTCATTGCCTTTACCAGTTGCACCATGTGAAACCGCATCGGCGCCAGTTTTTTCGGCAATTTCGATTTGTTTTTTTGCAATTAGTGGGCGGGCAATAGACGTGCCTAATAAATAAACACCTTCATATAAAGCATTGGCACGGAACATCGGAAAAACATAATCTTTAACAAATTCTTCACGCACATCTTCTATATAAATTTCTTTAATACCTAGCAATTCGGCTTTTTTACGGGCAGGTTCTAACTCTTCACCTTGGCCTAAATCAGCAGTGAAGGTTACAACTTCACATTCATATTCTTGTTGTAGCCACTTTAAAATAATGCTGGTATCAAGACCACCAGAATAAGCCAAAACCACTTTATTAATGTCGTTTTTGTTCATGTTAAAACCCTTAATGTTTAATAATAGAAATGCTATAAGATTACTTTAAAATATGCAAACAGATAGCTTTCAAGGTGAAAGTTATAGATAGATTTAGTAACCGATAAATCTTTAGGTTTAACTAATCTTTTTACTTTTTATTCGAATGGCGATTAGCCAAAAAACATAGCCTGCAAATGCCGACGATATAAACGCTACAAATGGTACCCATAGAGCGGCTTCATCACCCTTAATACCTTGATATTTTGGAATGAATAATAAAGTCACAAATATAGAAAAAATACCACTAATGGCATAAAAATATACCGAATGTATTTTCTTTAAAACCGCAAATGGCGCTAAAAATGCAATAACTGATAACGAAAATACCATCATAGCAAGCGCTAACGCCAATATGTTTTTAATGAAAATAGTTTCGGTTATCCCCGTCAATATATTTGGCATTTGCGGTATGTAATAAGTCATTACAATAAAAGTTGCAGTAATCAGACACGCGACTATATAGGCAAAAATGACTTTAATGAATTTAAAAAACATTATGCTTGGCTTTCTACCGTTTGTTGTTTTTTCAGTAGAGATTTTTTAATTTTAACAGAATCCGATTTTAATTGACCACATGCTGCCATAATATCGCGGCCACGGGGCGTGCGAATTGGGCTAGCATAACCAGCGCGGTTAATAACTTCGGCAAATTTTTCAATTTGCTCCCAATCGCTGCATTCATAGTTTGAATTTGGCCAAGGGTTAAAGGGGATTAGGTTAATTTTAGAAGGGATGCCCTTTAACAAGGTTACAAGCTTTTTAGCGTCGGCAATAGAATCGTTCACACCTTTAAGCATGACATATTCAAAGGTAACCCGCCTAGCGTTGGATACGCCTGGGTAATCGCGGCAGGCTTTCAGCAAGGTTTCCAAATTAAATTTCTTGTTAATTGGTACCAATATATCGCGCACCTCATCGGTCACGGCGTGTAATGAAATGGCCAGCATACAGCCCGTTTCTTCACCAATTTTATCGATAAAGTTAACCACACCAGAGGTAGATAATGTAATGCGGCGGCGCGATAAAGATAGGCCATCGCCATCGGCAATGATGTTGATTGAGTTTTTAACATGCTCGTAATTATAGAGTGGCTCGCCCATGCCCATATAGACAACATTGCTAATCATCCGTCCCGTTTGAGGTAGGTTAGAATCGTTTACCCGCTCCATGCTTGGCCAATCACCAATTAGGTCACGCGCCATCATCACTTGGGCGATAATTTCTTCACTATTTAGGTTACGCACCATGCGTTGTGTGCCTGTGTGGCAAAATGTGCAGCTCAGCGTGCAGCCAACTTGGCTAGAAATGCATAATGTGCCGCGGGTTTGTTCTGGAATATAAACACATTCAACTTCGTGGCCACTTACATCACCGGGTTGTTTAGGTATTTTAATTAGCCATTTGCGTGTACCGTCAACAGATACTTGTTCGGTAACCAATTCTGGGCGGGCGATTGAAAATTTTTCGGCCAGCATATTGCGTAGATCTTTGCTGACATTGCGCATTTCATCCCACTCGGTAACACCTGCTATATATAACCAATGCCAAATTTGGGCGGTACGCATTTTAATGGCTTTTTCTTTTACACCAATTTCGGCTAACGCTACTTTTAACGCTTCACGCGGCATGCCAACGAGGTTGGGCAAAAAGTCGTCATCTAATTTGGGCGTAATGTCTGCAATTTGTGGAATAACAGAATTTATATTGGTTTTCGTAATATCAAGTGTATGTGACATGAGGGGCTCGTGAGGTTTTTCGCAAAAAAAGCGCTTACAATTTGCAGACATATAGCCCAAATTCTAAGCGCTGTAAAACATTTTTACAAGTGTATGGTAAATGCAGCATAATAAAGTATGCACTTAAAGCCCGTCATATCGTTAAATATAATATCAATTTACAATTTACATAGCTTTTTAGAAGCCGAAATTGCAGCAGTTATGCCTGATAATGAATAAGTATCTGTGGTTTTTGTACCTCGGGTACTTACAGCCTTAACAACCATTTTAGAGCCACGTTTCATCGCTGCTAAAAGTTGCTTTTCGACGTTTTGCCCAGCTGGCCAAGTTTCTTGACCTTGTGCAAAAAATGAATAAATTTTGCCGCCAATGGTTGCTGTCGGCGTGCTGTCGGCCTTAATTGGGTAGCCCATTGAAATGCCGATTGCATTTGTTGTTTTGTCAGATTGGCGGTGGGTGATTCTAAAGAATATTTCGCCGCGCCTTGCACCAACGGCTAGGCTGGTCTTAAGCGGTGGTGTTACCGCGAAACATACTTTTTTGCCGTTTTCAGAATATGAAAAAACCGACCATTCTTTATGTTGTGAAGATGGTTTTGGATCTTCAGCAAATGTTGGGGTTACGCTTAATAGGGTTGCAGAAGCTAAAACTGCACAAAGAGTTCTTAATTTGCTAAATTGGGTATATGTCATTTTTTTTCCAGCTCTAATTACGCAATACAGATCTATATTTAAGTTAAATTTTATTCATGTTAGGTTAATATTCAGTTATCAATCCACTCAATTTTTAGCTTACACAGATGAATTCAACTTTTGACTAAGTTTAGTCAATAAAAAAGGCGTAATTAAGGTGTATATTTGCGCTTATAAAACTTGAGCGAGGGCTATATTTTGTTATTATAATCTAATTAAATGGCACTAATGCGAGGCAAAAATGGCACAAGAAACTAAATCGACGACGATAGACCCAGATGATGTTGCCAATTTTGTTAAAATTGCCGAACAATGGTGGGACCCTAAGGGTAAATTTGCTCCATTACATAAGTTTAACCCAATTCGGCTGAAATATATCCGCGAAAAACTGTTTGAACATTTTGCTTTAGAGCAAAGTGCAGCGCCCTATAAAGGCTTAAGAATATTAGACATTGGCTGCGGCGGTGGGTTGTTAACCGAGCCAATTTCGCGGCTTGGTGCAGATATTATCGGTGCAGATGCGGCCGAAAAAAACATTAAAATTGCCTCGGCACATGCCATGGATCAAGGCCTAGAAATAGATTACCGTGCCACTACATCAGAAGAATTGGCCGAAGCGGGTGAGCAATTTGATGTGATCTTAAATATGGAAGTGATTGAACATGTGGCAAATGTGCCCTTATTCTTATCCTCTTGCCATCAAATGTTAAAACCAGGCGGCATTATGTTTATTGCGACGCTAAACCGCAATTTAAAAAGCTTTGCTTTTGCAATTATTGGCGTTGAATATGTGCTGGGTTGGCTGCCCAAAGGCACCCATAATTGGAGTAAGTTTATTATTCCTGCTGAACTTCAAGCAATGAATGAAGCATTGGGCCTAACGATGGTGGATGAGACTGGGGTTAAATATAACCCGTTGTCCGACAAGTTTAGTTTGAACCGCGATAAAAGCATCAATTATATTCAGCTCTATAAAAAAGACGCTTAAGCGTCTTTTCTTGAGCAAATTAACCATGGGCTTAGGCTCATTTGTTATGCGCCTAAGCTAATTTACCATGGCAATGTTTGTATTTTTTACCACTTTTACACGGGCAAGGTGCATTTCGTGCAATTTTACCCCATGATTCTGGCTTTTCAGGGTCTAGCGGGCCTGTATTATGGTGCAGTGGAATGTTATTCTGTATGCCTGCTTCTGCGGTATTCACATCCGTCTCATGCGATACTTGAGCATCTGACATGTCATATTCTTCAACGTCAGTTGGTGCTTCATTTAGTTCAACATGCGATAGTTGAGAGGTAACGGCTTCGCGTAATTTATCGAGCATTTCTTCAAACATGCTAAATGCTTCGGTTTTATATTCATTTAACGGGTCACGTTGGCCATAACCACGCAAGCCAACACCTTGGCGCAAATGGTCAAGTGTTTGTAAATGGTCGCGCCACAAGCTGTCTAATGTTTGTAATAATACAGCGCGTTCAACTTGGCGCATAACGTCAGGTGTAATGCGGGCTGCGCGGGCTGCCATATCTTCATCAGCCGCTTTTATAATGCGGTCAAACATTTCTTCATTGGCAATGCCTTCTTCAGCAGCCCAATCTTTAAGCGGTAAATCTAACCTAAATGTTTCTAAAACTTTGCTGCTTAAACCTTCAATATCCCATTGTTCGGCATAAGCATTTTCAGGCATATATTTACTAACAACATCATCGACCACATCGTGCCGCATGTCTAAAATAGTTTCATTGATGGCATCATCTTCCATCAGCTCTAGGCGTTGTTCAAAAATAACTTTACGTTGATCATTCATCACATCGTCAAATTTTAACAGGTTTTTACGAATGTCAAAATTATGTGCTTCAACTTTTTGTTGGGCTTTTTCGATGGTTCTATTGATGAGCGAATGAACAATTGCCTCGCCTTCTTCAAGGCCAAGGCGTTTTAACATGCCATCCATACGTTCGGCCATAAAGATACGCATTAAATCATCTTCAATCGATACGAAAAACTTAGAATGGCCAGGGTCACCCTGACGCCCAGAACGGCCGCGTAATTGGTTGTCGATACGGCGGCTCTCGTGGCGCTCTGCACTTAATACAAATAGGCCACCTTTTTCGATAACTTCAATTTTTTCGGCTTTAATTTCGGCGGTTAACTTTTCAACGGCAGCGGCTTTTTTGGTGGCATCTTCTATATCGCCAAGCTCTTGCGTAATTCGCATGGATAAATTACCACCAAGCTGAATATCAGTACCACGGCCAGCCATGTTTGTGGCAATGGTAACGGCGCCTAAACGCCCGGCATTGGCAATGATAGTGGCTTCTTGCTCATGGTGGCGGGCATTTAAAACATTATGTTTTATTTTTGCATCGCTTAATAATGTAGAAATTATTTCAGATGCTTCAATAGACCCAGTACCCACTAAAACAGGTTGCTGACGGTCGATACAGGCTTGTACTTCTAATACAATCGCACGGTTTTTCTCGGCTTTTGTGCGGTAAACTTGGTCATCATCATCGATACGTTTGACATCAACATTGGTGGGGACATCCACCACATCTAGTTTATAAATATCGTTAAATTCTTCGGCTTCGGTTAATGCTGTACCCGTCATGCCCGATAATTTGCTATAGAGCCTAAAATAATTTTGGAAAGTAACAGACGCTAATGTTTGGCTTTCTGGCTGAATGGTAACACCTTCTTTGGCTTCAAGCGCCTGATGTTGCCCTTCAGAATAACGGCGGCCATCCATTACACGGCCTGTAAATTCATCGATAATTTGCACTTCATCATCGCGAACAATATATTCTTTATCTTTAGTGAATAGTTTATGCGCGCGTAATGCTTGGTTCACATGGTGAATTAAAGTAATGTTTACACTATCATAAAAGCTGGTTTCGGCATCCATTAAGCCTTGCTCGACAAGGATTTTTTCAATATGCTCGTTGCCTTCTTCTGACAAATTCACCGTTTTAGATTTTTCATCCAGAGTGTAATCTTCATCAAGCAATAAAGGTATAAGTTCATTGATGGTTACATAAAGATCAGATTTACTGTCTAATGGGCCCGAAATAATTAACGGGGTTCTGGCTTCATCAATTAAAATTGAGTCAACTTCATCGACAATAGCAAAATGATGGCCGCGCTGGGCCATTGCGTCGGTATGATATTTCATGTTATCGCGTAAATAGTCAAAACCAAGTTCGTTATTGGTTGCATATACAATATCGCGATTGTAAATTTCTTGACGCACATCATCGTCTAATCCGCCGACAATAGCACCCACGCTTAGGCCTAAAAATTCGTAAATTTCGCCCATCCATTCGCTGTCACGTTTGGCAAGATAGTCGTTTACGGTAACAACATGCACCCCTTTGTCATTTAGGGCATTTAGATATGCCGCGAGGGTTGCCACTAATGTTTTGCCTTCGCCTGTGCGCATTTCGGTAATATTACCGCCGTGCAAAATCATACCACCAATGAGTTGCACATCAAAATGGCGTAAACCTAATGTTCTTACCGATGCTTCTCTAACCATGGCAAATGCTTCAGGCAAAATATCATCTAATTTTTTACCATTTGCGATTTCGGCCTTTAGCTCGGCGGTGCGGGTTTTAAATTGCTCGTCGCTAAAAGCTTTAATTTTATCTTCCCAATTGTTGATCTCTTCAACAATGGGTCTTAAAGCTTTAATTTTGCGATCATTTGCAGAACCAAAAATTTTACGTATAACAGAGCCGAGCATTTCTAAAACCTTTAAAGTTTTTAATAGCGATCATTATCTCGTTATCAAAAGTTAGGACTAGAGCAGAAATAAGCATCTCTCATTTACTTGTCAATGACGTGTTGGGCATTTATATGCCTTTATTTCTAAATTTTACGTGATTTGACGGTGATTGTTTATCTTAAGGGCTGAATTGTTCAAATTTAACCAATTTGGTTAACCATAATTAACAATTATACCAAATTTTATAACAGGATAAAATAATGTTTGGCTAACCATTATCTTGCCATAATAATATTTATTCTATTTAATGTTGTTTTAAGTGGTGTAATTGTATGAGTGAGTTTGGAGCTAAATATTCTTGCTCAAATTTTAGAGTGTGTAAATTATGAAAATTAAGATGCTTAATCTTTTAAATTCAAAAAAAATAAAGATATTTTTCGGGGCATTAGGCCTGTTAAGCGTATTTAGCAGTGCGGTTGGTTATGCCGAAACACAAAAAACCGAGCCACAAACCGCTCAAGAAACCCAACAAAGCGACCCTTCCACTAAGTTAATCGCAATTGTAAATGGTGTGAATATTAGCCAATATGAATATGATATGGCGGCACAAAGATTGGTCGGCGAAACAGCCAATTTATTAGCGTCTCAAAAGCAGCAAGTTATTTTACAATATTTAATTGATTTAAAGTTAATGAGCGAGGCAGCCCGCAAAGCAGGCTACGATAAAAGCCTAGATTATAAGCGAAAAGTTGGTTTCATTGCCGAACAAACACTTAATAATATTTATTATAGTGAAGAAGTTTTAAAGAAAATTGATGATGCGGCTCTACAAGCCTATTATCAACAAAAAATTAAAAAAATTAAACCCGTCAATGAAATGCGTGCACGCCATATTCTGTTTAAAGAAGATGATGAAGCATCGGTTGAAAAAGTGCTCAAATTATTAGAAGATGGCGCTGACTTTGCTAAATTGGCTGAAGAATATTCAACAGGGCCTAGCAAAACTAGGGGCGGTGATTTAGGTTATTTTGTTGATGGCGAAATGGATGCAACTTTTACCCAAGCCTTGATTGCCCTAAAAGTTGGCGAATATACCAAGCAATTTGTTAAAACCACATTTGGTTTGCATTTAATTAAGTTAGAAGATTTACGCACCAAACCACTCCCAACGTTTGATAAGGTAAAAAATAGTTTGCTTGAAGTTATGATGCGCGAAAAATCAGATGAGCTAAGTGCCAAATTGCGCCAAGATGCGACAATAGAATTGTTTATTGAACAAGAAATTATTGATGCTCAAAAAGAAGAATTAAAGCAAGAAGAAGCTAAGGAATCGGCCAATAAAACATCGACCGATGTCCAATTGCCAATTATCAAAAAATAACCAGACATAAACTTCAACGATTTGTAGTGAATAGGATTTAATATGAAAATCTCTCCTTTGGCGCCCACGAGCTTTCCTAATATGCCAACCGTTAAAGGGGTCGATATTAAAACCTACGCTACCCGCGACGCCAATAAAAATAGAGATAACTTGTTGCTTGTAAGCTTTGTTGAAGGCACAAAAGTAGCGGGTGTATTTACCAAGTCTAAAACGCGTAGTGCTGCGGTCGATTGGTGTAAAAACCATTTATCAACGGGGCACGATGCGCGGGCGCTTATTGTAAATTCGGGCAATAGCAATGCTTTTACAGGCAAGGCTGGCGTTAAAACGGTTAATGACGTTGTTGCTTATTTGGCAAATAAATTATCGCTAGATGCGACGCAGATCTATACATCATCAACAGGGGTTATTGGCGAATTGTTGCCCGCCAGCAAGCTAATTAATGCGATTGAAGAGAATAAGGTAACAGCTGCTAAAAATGCTTATGTAGCCGCTGCTGCCGCCATTATGACCACCGATACATTTGCCAAATATACAAGCAAGCAAGTGCAAATTGATGGCGAGACGATCAGTATAAATATAATTGCAAAAGGCTCTGGTATGATTGCGCCAGATATGGCGACAATGCTGAGCTATGTTTTTACCGATGCCAAAGTTAGCCAAGCTGCGCTACAACAAATCTTAAATTCTGCAACGCAAAAAAGCTTTAATAGCATCACCGTGGATAGCGACACATCAACCAGTGATACGGTTATGTTATTTGCAACAGGTGCCGCTAGAATGGTAGAAATAACCGATGCATCAAATCCAAAACTTAAAGAATTTAGTGCCGCTATTCATGAAGTTTGCTTAGAAATGGCCCATCAAATTGTTAAAGACGGCGAGGGCGCTCAGAAATTTATTAAAATTCAGGTTAGCGACGCGGTTTCAGACAAATCGGCACATATTATTGGTTTGTCTATCGCCAATTCGCCGTTGGTTAAAACCGCAATTGCAGGCGAAGATGCCAATTGGGGGCGCATTATCATGGCGATTGGTAAAGCTGGCGAAGAGGCCGATAGAGATTTAATAGAAATTTCAATTGGTGGTATTAAAATTACCGATAATGGGCAAGTAGTTGATGGTTATGATGAGACACCCGTGGCTTTGCATATGAAAAAACAATATATAGATATTGATGTGGGCTTAGGTTTAGGCAATGGGCAAGCAACGATTTATACATGTGATCTTACCCATGGTTACATCGAAATTAATGCCGATTATAGATCGTAGTAATGTTAATTAATTTAATTCACTATACTGCACTGTTAATAAAATCGCAGTCAATTAGACCAATGTAAAACTATTTAAGGCACTAAAAATGAGTAAAATACTTTTGGTAGTGGCATGCGCGCTGATTGACATTGATGGGCGAGTGTTGTTAGCAGAGCGGCCAAAAGGTAAGGATTATGCGGGTTTTTGGGAGTTTCCTGGTGGTAAAGTTGAGCCGAATGAAACAACAGAACAGGCGATAATTCGCGAATTAAAAGAAGAATTAAACATCGATACCGCTGAAAATTGTTTGGCGCCTTTAAATTTTGTCACTGTAAATTCAGCAAACGTTCATTTGTTAATGCCATTATATATTTGTAGACGTTGGAAGGGGGCAATTCAACCGATGCTTGGGCAGAGATTGAAGTGGGTTGCAGCCAAAAAACTTAAAGATTATAAAATGCCGCCTGCCGATATACCTTTAATTCCAAGCTTAATTGATATTTTGCCTTAGAGTTTATTCTAGGCAATCATTAAGGTGTCTAGGTATGAAAATTAGTCTTTTAAAGTCTTTTTTAAAAGATATAAATGGCGCAACTGCAATCGAGTATGGTATGTTAGCGGCATTAATATCTATTGTTATTATTAGTGTTTTTACTCTATTAGGGGACGATATAAAAACATTATTCAGTGAAGGCGTTGGCGATAAACTAAAGTTTGAAAAACCGACTTTTAATATCGTCAAATAATTATAAAAAATCGGCCAATTTATTTTTGGCACTGCCTCGCTCTAAAGGTTTTTGTTGGCTTTTATGGGGTGACCATCCGATAATATTTATAATATCAAATTGCGCGGTTATTCGGCCATCCTCATGGCTAAAGCGTTGCTGATATATTTGTGCGGCACGTGCAATGACGGCGCGGGTTAGCGGCCTTGGTTTATGTTCCGAAAATAAGCAATTGGTTGCGCCCATTGCGCGTAAATCTTTTATTAAATCAAACATATGGTCGTATCTTACGGTTAGGCTATCCATATCGACAACGGGCAATGCAAAACCAGCGCGTTGCAACAGGCTGCCCATCTGTTGCACATCTATGAAGGGCAAAACACGCGGGCTTGCGCCATCGGTTAACTCGGTTTCGGCTATTAAAAAGCTTTCACGCAACTCGTGCAAACTGGTGCCACCAATTAGGTTGGCAGCTAACAAACCATCGGGCTTTAAGCAGCGTTTTATTTGCGCCATTAAACCAGGTAGGTCATTAATAAATTGCATATTAAGCGACGAGGTGACTAAATTTACACTATTGTCTTTAAGCGGTAATATTTCATCACCTGCTACTATATCAGGTGCGGCCATTGCGCTTGCTTCGATGCCAAAACAATGTTTGGCGCGCTTGGTTTGGCGCATAAGCTTTACAAAGCTGCCGTTATAGCCACCAATATGCACAGCAATATCAAAATCGCGGGTGATAATTTTTAAACGATCTAGCAAATCCAATTCGGCATTTTGCAAAAGAAATTGGTTATCTTTTAAGGCATTAATACCTGACACACGCAGTTGTTGGCGGCGTTTTAATAGAAGTTGTCGATTAATGGTTTGCATAACTACTCGGTTTTTATTTATGATGCTTTTATCGTTTTAATATTGTTTTGGGCTTTTGCATATCTTTAATCGCATAATAAATTTTTTAAACCCGCCAAAATGCATTAGTTGTCATGTGCAAGTGCTTGATCAGGTTGGGCTGTGTATAGATTGCTGGGGCAATATTAAATTTATCTCCAACCCTATATGTGATGTTACAGGCACCCCGTTGCCATTTAATGCGTTGGCGGAAGGCACCGAGGCTGCGTTAAGCTTGGAAGCTTTGCATAACCCGCCAGAATATATAAAAGCCCGCATTGCCGTTAAATTTGATGATAATTCGCGCAAATTAATCCATAAGTTAAAATATCAGGATCAGCATCATATTGCCCCGCAAATGGCCAAGATGATGGTGCGTGCTGCAACAGATTTGTTAGAGGATGTGGACAATAGCATTATTTGCCCCGTCCCCTTGCACCATTGGCGCTATGTAACACGGCGGTTTAATCAGGCGGATTTATTAGCAAAAGAAATTTCAAAATTAAGTGGTATAGACTATGCCCCCAAACTTATAAAACGTAAATTATCAACCAAAACCCAAGTGGGCTTAACGCGCAAAGAGCGGCAGAGCAATGTTAGAAATGCCTTTACCATTACTGAGAAATTTAAAGAAACAGCAAAAAATAAAGCCATTATTTTAGTGGATGATGTGATTACAACTGGGGCAACCGTTGATGAAATTGCTAAAAATTTAACCAAAGCAGGCCTTGGCCCTGTCTATATAATGGCGTTTGCTAAAGTTATAAGAACAAAAGTAATTTAGTGCATATTAGACATATCAAAATAAAGTGATTTAAATTTTATTTAATAAGCTATATATCTAAGTTATAGTGAGCACCCACAAAAATAATAAGGTATTTAATATGGCTAAAATTGAAATTTACACAACGCAAACTTGCCCTTTTTGCGTTAGAGCAATATCATTGTTAAAATCTAAAAATGCAGAATATATTGAAATTGATGTTCAATCTGACCCAAGAGTTAAAACAGAAATGATTAAACGGGCAGAAGGTGCGCGTAGTGTGCCACAAATATTCATTAATAACGAGCATATTGGTGGTTGTGATGATTTATTTGCATTAGAAGCAAAAAATGCATTAGATATATTACTCTAGGGGTTTAAATGCCTACATCATCCATGCATGATAATATTTTAAAAGTGGCCTGCATTCAACTTTGTGCAGGTCAAAATATTGCTCAAAATTTAGAACTTGTTGAGCTGCATATTAGAGCTGCCGCTAAAGCTGGTGCAAAATTTATATTAACCCCAGAGCAAACCGTGTTGATGGAGCTTGCGGGCGATGCTTTGTTTGATAATATTTATTTGCAAGATGAATGTGCCTCGTTAAAGCATTTACAAAAATTGGCAAAATCATTAGAAATTTATTTATGTATTGGTTCTTTGGCGATAAAAAATTCAGATGGCTCAGTGGCCAATCGTGGGTTTTTAATTGACCCTAATGGGGACATTATTAGCCAATATGATAAAATTCATATGTTCGATATTAAACTTAAAAATGGCGATGAATATAAAGAATCCGCCACGTATAAACCAGGCAATCAATTAGGCTTTGTAAAAACGGAATTGTTTAATTTTGGGCATACAATTTGTTATGATTTGCGCTTTCCTAAACTATATAATGCATTGGCAAAATTGGGGGCAGAAATCATTGTCGTGCCAGCTGCATTTACCGTGCAAACGGGTCAAGCGCATTGGCATATTTTATTACGCGCTAGAGCCATTGAAACGGGCAGCTTTATTTTAGCGGCAGCCCAAGGCGGCAGCCACCAAAATGGCCGAAAAACCTATGGGCATAGTATCATTATATCCCCCTGGGGTGATGTTTTAGCTGAAATGCAGGATGAAGGTGATATTATACCAACGGGCTATATTATGGCAGAGATAGATTTAGCCGAAGTGGCTAAAAACCGCAAAAACATACCCGTATTAGAACATGAGCGGGCGTTTAATTAGCGGTTATTAATGGCGTGATATTAGCAATGCGCTGTTCTATGGTTGGGTAATCTTGCTTATTAACGATAACCAAATTGGTTTGTAGGCGCTCGACAAGGCGCAACAGTTTAATGGCTGCATTGCCATTATAGCCCGCTTTGATTAGTAATTTAATGCTTAATTTATCGGCCTCAAATTCTTGAACTCTATTAAACTTTGCAGATGAACCTTGCAGCCTTTGTAAATGGTGGCTCAAATATATATGGGCTAGTTCGTGAGCAGCAACCGCCGCCAATTGTTGGTCATTTTCTATAAATTTTAACAAACCATCGGTGAAATAAATATAGGCTTTGTTAGATTGGTTGCTTAGTGAATAGGCGTTTACTTGATCGTTTTTTAACAAAATGGCGACTATATTTTTAGAGCTTAATACCTTGCTACTAAGTAAAGGTCTGAGCGTGTTTTCTAACCTTAAATTATCGGCCTTGTTAAGGTTTATACCGCCTTGTTGACCAATTTGCTCTAGGTGTGATGCTTCAATAATGGCCGTGGCAAATTCGTCGCCTAAGATACTTGTATTTTGTAGGTTTTTCGCACAGGCGGTTAATAATATCAGGCTTAAAACCACACCCACATTTCTTAAAAGTTGTATCATATATATTATCGCATTATACTCTGAGTCTTTGAAACTCCGAATATTGTGTTGACGTTTTGATTTAAATAGATTCTCTATTGATTATGATACG
>JABSRY010000159.1 GCA_013214985.1 Hyphomicrobiales bacterium | reverse complement strand
AATGCCTGATCAAACGCTAATTTTTGCACCACACGCTAACTCATACAGAAGGTTGCGTCTTGGAAGTTATGCGCCAATTTTTGCAGCTTGGGGTTATGAAAACCGAACAACAGCAATCCGTATACCTGGTGGTTCACCTAAGGCCAGACGCATTGAGCATCGTGTTGCTGGTGGAGATTCCAATCCGTATTTGGTATTATCAGCCATACTTTCGGCTGCATTAGATGGTATTGAACGAAAATTAACTCCGCCGAATCCAATTATAGGGGAGGCATATGGACTTGAATTGCCTCCTTTAGCTACAAGTTGGATAAAAGCATTAGAGAATTTTAAAAGTAGCAGTCTAATTCCAAATCAATTATCACCAATGTTACACAACCTATTTTTCGAATGTAAGCGCCAAGAAATAGAAGTATTTGCACAACAGGTCACTGATTTTGAATATCTAAGCTATTTGGAAAGTATGTAATGAAAAACAACCAACATCCATATGCACTTGATGGCTCTCATACTACTAGTTACTATGCTGCCTCTGCAAACGTCCAACAATTAAGACTAGAATTAGAGGGCGATATTCAAGCTGATATTTGCGTTGTCGGCGCAGGTTACTCAGGCCTTTCCACTGCAATCAACCTTTTAGAAAAGGGCCACAAAGTAACATTGATTGAAGGCGCAAGAATAGGTTGGGGTGCATCTGGTCGTAATGGCGGGCAGATCGTACATGGTTTGAATGCAAGCTTAGAGACGATTAAACGCCGATATGGTCTGGAAAAGGCTAGTTATATCGGGAAAATGGTGCGTGAAGGTGCTGAAATCATCAGGTCTTTTGTTAAAAAATATGATATTCAATGTGACTTAAAAGAAAAGAATATTTTTGCAGCATATACTGCCAAACAGATGCGAGAATTAGAAGCTAAACAGGTTTTGTGGCGCAGACATGGTATGGATGACCATGAAATGTTAGATGCGAACGCTATGCAAACTCATATTAGTTCAGACGTTTATTGCGGAGGAATGTTGGATCATAGTGGTGGCCATATGCATCCGCTCAATCTTGCGCTGGGTGAGGCAGATGCTGTTGAGAAATTAGGCGGCACTATATACGAAATGTCACCTGTTGTAAAAATTGAGCGGGGCGGCAAAAATCCAAAAATTTCAACGGCCAAAGGTACAATAACTTGTAAAACGCTTGTTTTGTGTGGTAATGCATATTTAGGCCATATTGAACCATCATTGACCAGTCGAGTCATGCCGGTTTCGACTCAAATTGTTGCAACACAACCATTAGGCGAATTGGCAGATCAAATATTGCCAACCGATGTATGTGTTGAAGATGTCCGTTACATACTTGATTATTATAGATTGTCCGCTGATAAACGCTTGTTATTTGGTGGCGGCTCGGTCTATGGCGGAACAGACCCAAAAAATATTGAAGCCAAATTGCGTAAAGAGCTATATAAAGTATTCCCTCAACTGAAAAATGTGAAAATTGATTATGCTTGGAGCGGAAATTTTGCTCTATCATTCTCACGTGTACCACAAATGGGGAGGCTAGGCGAAAACACCTATTTTGCACATGGCTATAGTGGCCATGGGGTAACGGGTTCGCATTTATTTGGTCGGATTTTGGCCGAAGCAATTGATGGTGACTTGAGCCGATTTGATGTTTTTGAAGATTTAAGATGGTACCCATTTCCAGGTGGTAGAACTTTCCGAGTTCCTTATTCAGCCATTGGATCTTGGTGGTATGCTATGAGAGATAAGTTAGGCGTATAAACAAAACAAAAGAGGGAAAAACATGAAGTATATTAAACTATTAAGCGCTGTAGCAGTGTTTGTTGCATCCGCGGCCTATGCCGAAGAAAATGTTGTAAATATTTATAATTGGTCCGATTATGTTGCAGAAGATACGATCAAAAATTTCGAGAAATCGACAGGTATTAAAGTCGTTTATGATGTTTTCGATAGCAACGAGCTTTTGGAATCTAAAATGCTAAGTGGCTCAAGCGGCTATGACGTTGTTGTACCGAGTTTTCAATTCATGGCACGTCAAATCCAAGCGGGCGTCTTTTTGAAAATAGATAAACCGTTGCTTACTAATTATAAAAACTTAGATAAAAACATTATGTCAATCTTAGAAGGTAATGACCCTGGTAATGCCTATGGCGTGCCATATATGATGTTTACAACTGGCATTGGTTATAATATTGAAAAAGTTAAGGAACGTATTAGCGAAGATAAAATCGGTAGCTGGGATATGATTTTTGATCCAGAAACATCCTCGAAATTAGCAGATTGTGGGATTACATTATTAGATGCGCCTACAGAAATTATGGCAGCTGCATTGAATTATTTAGGCAAAGATCCAACAACTGAAAATGTCGAAGATTTAAAAGCTGCAATGGAATTAACGCTTTCTATTAGAAAAAATATTCGCTATTTCCATTCTTCACAATATATAAATGATCTTGCAAATGGTGATATTTGTGTATCAGTTGGTTATTCAGGTGATATTTTTCAAGCAAGAGATAGAGCCGCAGAGGCAAAACAAGGCGTTAATGTGACTTATGTGATTCCAAAAGAAGGAGCACAAGTTGGCTTTGATATGATGGCGATTCCAGATGACGCCCCGCACAAAGAAAATGCGCATAAATTTATCAATTATATTCTTGAAGGTAAAGTAGCCGCAGATATCAGTAATTATGTTTTTTACGCCAACCCGAACACCGCTGCTAATGAATTTGTGGCAAAAGAAGTGTTGAACAATCCTGGCATATATCCTCCAGAAGATGTAAAGAAAAAACTATTTGCGCTGCAACCAAAATCTTCGAGATATGATAGAACTCTCACAAGAGCTTGGACTAAAATAAAAACGGGTCAATAATAAAATTAGCCAATAACCATATGTGAGTTGTCGTAAAATCTTACGCCAACTCACACTAATTTAGGAGCATGTTATGACAACAGATGAGCAAAATATAATTACGGTTCAACCATGGCATGATCCTGCAGCAAAACCATTCATAAGACTCAAAAACATTACCAAGAAATTCGGTAGTTTCACTGCCGTAGACAATGTATCATTGGATATTTATGAGGGTGAACTATTCTGTTTACTCGGCGGTTCAGGTTGCGGTAAATCTATGCTACTTCGCATGCTTTCAGGCTTTGAGCAACCAACTAGCGGCAGCATTGAAATAGATGGGCAAGATCAAACAGGCGTTCCGCCATATTTGCGTGAAACCAACATGATGTTTCAGTCCTACGCTCTATTTCCACATATGAATGTCGAAAAAAATATCGCTTACCCTTTGGTACGAGCAGGTTATAAGAAAGTCGAAATCAATCAACGTGTTGAAGAAATTATCGACATGGTTCAGCTAAACCAATTTGCCAAGCGCAAACCTAGCCAACTTTCTGGTGGCCAACAACAACGTGTTGCGCTAGCTAGGTCATTAATTAAGCGCCCAAAATTATTATTACTTGATGAGCCACTTGGTGCGCTTGATAAAAAACTGCGCGAAGAAACCCAATTTGAATTAATGAAAATTCAAAAACAACTTGGTATTACCTTCTTAGTAGTAACCCATGATCAAGAAGAGGCGATGACCTTAGCAACCCGAATTGGTGTGATGACTGCAGGGCAAATTAAACAAATAGGAGGACCTCAAGAAGTATATGAATATCCAAATTCAAAATTTGTTTCCGAATTTATTGGCTCTGTGAACTTATTCGAAGGGCGCGTTACTGAAGATACTGAAAATCATGTATTAATTTCATCTAAACAAGCAGGCTGCGATATATTTGTTGGTCATGGAGTGTCTTGTGCACCCAATCAAAAACTTTGGATCGCAATTCGACCAGAAAAAATGAACATTAGTGCGAACCGACTAGAAGGCAAAAACAATATCATTAATGCAATCATTGATGAAGTAGCCTATATGGGTAATATGACCGTATACCATGTTAAATTGAATAGTGGCATGATTGTAAAAATTACATCACCTAATTTTTCTCGCCAGAATTCAGAGATTTTTCAAGAAGGCAAAACTGTCTATATAAATTGGGCAGATAATGCTGGCGTTGTGGTGCCATCATGAGTTCGACCACCAAAAAAAGTAGTTTTATTAAATCTATCTTTCAAGCCCCACCATTCAGATGGACAAAAAAACTATTGGGCAAAATTGGTTTCTCTGGCCGTGGCTTAGTAATAGCGGTGCCAACAATTTGGCTATTGGTATTTTTCTTAATTCCATTTTTAGTTATTGCCAAAATCTCTCTTTCTGAAGCACTAATCGCGCGTCCCCCTTATTCATCCTTGTTAGAATGGGACAGCGATGGACTTTTACAAATATCATTAAATTTTGGTAATTATTATTATTTAATCGATGATGCGTTATACATAATTGCTTACCTGAATTCGTTTAAAATAGCTACAATATCCACTATCTTTTGCCTGCTAATTGGCTATCCAATAGCTTATTACATTGCAAAAAGCCCAGAAAATAAACGCAATATTTTACTGATGTTAATTATTTTACCGTTCTGGACATCATTTTTACTAAGGGTATATTCATGGATTGGGTTTTTTAAAGCAAACGGTATTATCAATGCCGCGTTACTAAATTTAGGAATCATTTCAGAGCCTTTAATTATGTTACAAACCGACTTTGCCGTTTATGTTGGTATTGTCTATACCTACTTACCTTTTATGATTTTGCCATTATATTCAAACTTAGTAAAACTTGATGACATCTTACTTGAAGCCTCCGCCGACTTGGGCGGCAGACCAATGATTAGCTTTTTTAAGATCACCCTACCTTTATCCGTACCAGGAATTATCGCGGGCTCGATGTTGGTACTCATTCCTGCCGTCGGTGAATTTGTAATCCCTGCCCTGCTTGGTGGACCAGACACCTTAATGATTGGTCGAGTATTGTGGGATGAGTTCTTCTCAAACAGAGATTGGCCTGTGGCTTCTGCGGTTTCAATCATCATGCTAGTTGTACTGATTTTACCAGTAATGTGGATTCAGAATAAACAAAATTCAAATTTGGGAGAGAGTTGATGAAAACCAAACGCTATATCCTTCCAATTACAGTTGTTTTGGGCTTCACCTTTTTATATGCCCCCATCGTTAGTCTCGTAATATATAGCTTTAACGCTTCAAAATTAGTGACAGTTTGGGGCGGTTTTTCTATCAAATGGTATGCCCATTTATTTGAAGATGACCAAGTCATGCATGCCGCATGGCTCAGTTTAAAAATTGCATTCATTAGCTCTACGCTAGCGCTTATTCTTGGCACCATCGCCAGTTTGGTTTTGGTTCGTTTTGGCAAGTTTCGGTTTAAATCTCTACTTTCTGGTATGATAAGCGCACCATTGGTTATGCCCGAAGTGATCACAGGGCTTTCATTGTTATTACTATTTGTATCTATGGAATTGCTATTTGGCTGGCCTGCGGGTCGCGGCATTGTTACTATCATCATTGCTCATACAACTTTTTGCATGGCATTTGTCGCTGTAATCGTACAATCTCGTTTATCTGATATGGACGAGTCAATTGAAGAAGCTGCACAAGACTTAGGTGCTTCGTCTCTCTGGGTGTTTTTTGATATAACCTTGCCAGTAATTGCACCCGCATTGGTGTCTGGTTGGCTATTGGCTTTTACATTGTCACTAGATGATCTGGTAATTGCCAGCTTCGTCTCTGGGCCTGGCTCATCTACGTTACCGATGGTTATATTCTCCAAAGTCCGGCTAGGTGTCAGCCCAGATGTAAACGCGCTAGCAACTCTTATGATCGGCATAATTGCAATCGCAATTATTGGTGCATCTTTCTTGATGTTCCAGAAAAAGAAATGAGATAATTATGAAAATTGGAATTTTACAAACTGGGCGTATTCCAGACGAATTAACAGATAAATATTTAGATTATGATCAGAAATTCGTTAAATTGCTGGAAAATGGGAATTTCGACTTCATTCATTATGCCATTTTGGATGGTATTTTAC
Source organism: Hyphomicrobiales bacterium (assembly GCA_013214985.1). Taxonomy (GTDB): domain Bacteria; phylum Pseudomonadota; class Alphaproteobacteria; order Rhizobiales; family OSC116; genus OCS116. Next base: position 146 of record JABSRY010000159.1, on the reverse strand, counting down.
CGCATGACCCAAAAGAAGCAGATGGTTGGCTAATCACTGGTTCAAGATTTGGCGTATATGAAGATCATGCATGGATAAAACCCCTAGAGGCGTTTATCTTAGATGCTTTCTATGCCGATATTCCACTTGTTGGCATATGTTTTGGC
>JABSRY010000158.1 GCA_013214985.1 Hyphomicrobiales bacterium | reverse complement strand
AATATATTGCGCCGCGTACGAGCGGCGCGCGCAATCAATAGCACATAATCTTTGGCACGTATTATTCTCGATGCTTCACTAGATATTAGAAGCTCAATTGTATATGCCACGCTTATTATTGTGTTTGCTGTATTGCCTGTGTTTTTCCTAACGGGTTTATCGGGTTCTTTCTTTAAACCATTAGCCCAAGCCTATGTATTTGCTATCTTAACTTCATTAGTTGTGGCAATGACCGTTACACCAGCTTTGTCTATGATTTTACTTTCTAAAGCCAACCTGCAAAAAAAGGGGTCTCCATTGGTAACTTGGTTACACAAACATTATACCAAGGTTTTAACAAAAATTGTCGATAAACCACGCAATGCTTATGTGGCGATTTTAATCTTAGGGGTGTTTGGCGCGGCGACTTTCCCTTTACTTGGCCAACAGCTATTGCATCGTTTAAAGAACGCGATTTTCTGATGCATTGGGTAACCGAGCCTGGCACATCGCACCAAGAAATGAACCGAATTACCATTCGAGCCAGTAAAGAATTGCGAGCAATCCCTGGTGTGCGCAATTTTGGCGCCCATATTGGCCAAGCCCTTTTAATGGATGAAGTAGTCGGTATGCATTTTGGTGAAAATTGGATTAGTGTTGACCCAGATGTAGATTATGATGAAACGTTACATAAAATCCAATCTGTTGTGGATGGCTATCCTGGTTTATACCGCGATGTATTAACCTATCTGCGGGAGAGAATTAAAGAGGTGCTTACAGGTTCGAGCGAGTCTATCGTCGTGCGCATATATGGACCCGATTTAAATGTTTTGGAGCAACAAGCCCAACGCATTCGTAATGCGGCAGAAGGTATTGAGGGCCTAGAAGGGCTTCATATATCGCAACAAAAGCAGATTCCTCAAATCATCATTAAGGTAGATTTAGACAGAGCCCAAAAATATGGCCTTAAACCAGGTGATATTAGAAGAGCCACCAGTACATTAATCGCTGGGCAAGAAGTAGGTGATGTCTATGCAAATGGGCAAACTTATGATGTGCAGGTTTGGTCTATCCCCACTGCTCGGGCTAGCTTAACAGACATTCAAACCATGTTAATTGATGTACCAAAAGGTGGCGTTGTTCAGCTTAACCAAATTGCCGATGTGAATATAGGGCCTGTACCCAATGTCATTAAACGTGAGCTTGCATCGCGCTACATCAATGTTCAAGCCAATATAGCAAGGGGGTTTGATTTGGTAAATGTTGCCGAACAAGTTAAAGACGTCATCCAACAGGTCGATTTTCCGTTAGAATATCGTGCCGAGCTACTGGGTGAATATGTCGAGTTGAAAAATGCGCAAAACCGTCTTTTTACGGTTGAGTTGATCGCGCTTATTGGCATTTTCTTCTTATTACAAGCCGCCTTTAAAAGTTGGAAATTGGCATCAATTGTATACCTAATTCTGCCCACTGCTTTGGTTGGTGGTGTTGTTGCCGCGCTTATTTCTGGTGGGGTTTTATCATTAGGCTCGCTGGTTGGCTTTATTACCGTATTGGGTATCGCCGCCCGAAACGGTATCTTGCTCATTAGCCATTATCGCCATTTGCAAGTTAAAGAAAAAATGCCATTCAATAAAACGCTAATTTTAACAGGTGCAAAAGAAAGGTTGGTACCCATTTTAATGACTACAATTACCACCGCAATTGCGTTACTACCCCTAATCATTGCAGGCAATATATCAGGGCATGAAGTTGAGTTCCCAATGGCAATTGTAATTTTGGGCGGTCTAATCACCTGTACAATTGTTAACCTATTCGTTCTGCCATCGCTCTATCTAAAGTTCGGCGATGTTCTATCAGATCAAAAAGTTGGCAATTTAAAAGGCGTAATGACAGCATGAATAACCTTCTATTAAATAAGTTCAATTTAGTCAGCATATCTTTCCTATTGGCTCTTTCAGCTGGCGCAAATGCATTTGCAGAGATGGTAAAATATGACCAATTTATCGCAAGTAATTTTACCAACTCAACCAATGTCGACAATAATCGGATGCCTCTTAAACCAGGCATGCAATTTATATATGATGGTTACACGGTCGATAATGATGAAAAAGTTAAACATAAAGTCATTATTATTGTAACCGATTTGATTAAAAAAATTAATGGTGTTGATACCGTTGTTATCTGGGATCGTGATTTTTCAAATGGGTATTTAGAAGAATCGGAACTAACATTTTTTGCACAAGACGATGACGGCAATGTTTGGCATTTAGGCCAACATAGCGAAATTTACGAGGAGGACACCTTGGTTGGTGGTGCGGCTTGGTTGGTCGGCCACTTAGAAGGTGCAAAAGCGGGCATAATGATGCTTTCAACCCCCAAGGTTGATGGCAAAATAATTTCCCAAGGGTTTGCACCACCACCATTTAACTGGACAGATGGTTTTAAATTCATCCAATCTAAAAACAACTTATAAAACCTTTGAAAATACTGTGGCTACAGAGAAATTTAATGCCGAGGAAGTGGATGCTAAGCAGCTAAAATATTATGCGCCTAACATAGGGTTGGTAAAAATAGGATGGGCAGGTGCCGACAATAACAAAGAAACCATGGAACTAACCGATTTTAAAATTTTGACCTTAAGTGAGTTAGACAAAATACGCAGCAGTGTATTTGAACTCGAAAAACGCGCTTATGTTTATGGGAGCACCCCGCCAGCAAGAACAAAATAAGTAAGATATTATTCTCTATTCATCTGCTCATATTATGAATGTAGGTAAGCATTAGCGTTATTAAAAGTCATACATATTCCTAATTATAAGGCGTTTATTATGCGTTTTTCAAATTACATAAAATTAGCACTAATGTGTGCTGTGGCTTCCCCCTCCACCGCATTTGGAGTAGGTAGCGAATTCACTGACACTATAATCGCTTGCGATAACGCATGGAGCATAATTGGTTATGCTGGTATTGGCGTAACGGCCGTAAATGTTAATTTGTTTCATGACGCTAACGGTAATTATGGAACTATTGTTGGCGGCAATTTTTTCGGCTACCCAATTGGTTGGGCAGGTTGTATGAAGTCAACAACAACAAATATCTGTAGCACACTCTATAATGGGCGGGTGATAGTAGCTGATAATAAATATTTCTACCCAACTGTACCAGATAGAACCCTACCACCAACGCCAAATGTCCCCGCAGGGAATTTACAATATGCCACAGATGTTATGGATATATTAGTTGGACACGAAACTGGCCATGCACTGGGTTTGCCACATAGAGCTGGTGTTGCTAATTTAATGAAACCAACCTTACTGGGTACGAATATTGGTTTAGATAATTCAGAAATCTCGATTATAAGATCGAGCGCGCTCAATGTTTTTGGGCTAGAAATAAACCCGTCAAATCAAATTGACCCTGGTAATTTTGTAGGCATGACCTTGGTTAATATAAACAAGGTTGACCCTAAATTTGACCTAAAACACTATCAATTATTAGACTCTATAAATGCCGCTTTAGACAAACAGAAAAACATTGTCCATATAAGCCTTGGTTTGCGGGCATCATTACCCAAAAATGCCAAGGATATGAAATTATTTTTGGCATTAGAAACTAAAGATGGTAAAGGCCTAAACGCCGGTCAAGCCAATAGGATAATTGGTTTCCCAACTCAAATTACAGGTCATGAAGAATTTGACGCCTTTTTTGAATTAGCTTAACCAATACCAAAAAACGCCACCAATGGGCTGCATTTAGTGACCATTGGAATTGACGGAACGGCATTAACCGCCGATTGCGTTGTAGATGTGAATGCTGAAGAGAAGCTGCCTAAGACAAAACCGCAAACCTGTGAAATATGCCAAAGTCGGTTACATTTAATTCAAAATCAAAGTCGCTTAATCGAACAACTTGGTCGAATTTTGGAGACAAGAAAAATAGAAAACAGGCCAAATGAAGATGTTATTGAGTTGATTAAACTCATTAAGCAACAAGGTAAAATAGTGCAGAATGAACTAGATAAATAAAGCCAAACATCATGTTAAGGCGATGAAAATAAAATTTCATCGCCCCTTATTCTATAAATATCAATGTATCTATTGCATATTAAGGTAACGGTGTATCACCTGGTAACATTGGCAATTCAAGATAACCAGGCAATGCTTTGCCCCTGCCTTTACCTTTACCTTTGCCTTTGCGTTTCTTTTTGGAAACTTCATTTGCATCGATGCACGACTGTTGGTCTGCTGCTGGCAAAGCATCTAAATAATGCGCGACGCCGATAGCCGACGCTAAACCTGTTTGTAGCGAGCCTTCAATCCAGCCACTTAAACCAAGCCATGCAACCGCTTCACCCGCCATAAACAGACCCGTATTTTCGCCCGTGTCATGGTTTATAGAGGTTTCGCAACTATCCCAGAGAGTTGGTTACCACCTACATTTGTGCCGTTTACCGTATTAACCGCAACGCCAGACATACGGTAGCCACCATTAATACCATCCACATTACCCCATGTAATTGTTTTATAATTACCATTTGTTAAGGCATATTCAAGATACAATTCTAACTAAGATTCCTCTGGGAAAGGTCGTGTATTTGCGGGGTCCTGATATATTTCAGCCATTTGACGCCATGCTTCACGCACCTGTTCTTCATCACTCATAGCTTGGAATGAATCAGCATTATAATCCCAAGTATAGCCAAGTAAAAGCGTACCTGCTTTTAATTCGGCTTGTTCGGTAGAGATTGTACCATTGCTAATGTTAGTACCCCAATGATAATTATCAAAGGTATAAATTTGCCTAATATTCAAATCCGTAACTGTGGTAACGACATAATCCTCATTTGCATTATATGGGTCAGCAGTGGTTCTGTTCATCCAAAAAGCTTGACTATATATGTCGCCATTATTTGGGAAATGGATAGCAATTTTGCCACTATTGGTAAGCCTTAAACGCTTAATGGTTTCAGATGCCGAATTGGTCAATAATGCGGGGTCAATATCAATTCTTGCCCTAATAGCCGGTGGCGCAACAGTCATAATACAAGCCGAAAAATCGCGTGTTGGGTTCGCAATATCTTCGGTATGAATGCGGATCATTTTAACACTATCAACCGTAACACGTTCTATTTTTTTAACCGCCGAGCCTAAAAAGTTTGGTGAGGCTTGGTTAAATAAATTATTACCTGCAGTGCCATCTACATTATGGGTTAAGAAGGGGGATAGCATATAAGACGTGCCGCCCACAAATGTCGAAGGTTGGGTTTCATCTAAATGGATGGTTTTTCTTAGATTTTCCATAAAGGTAGTCCACCAAAACACATCAATACCGCCAGTACCAGAGCCTGCGGTACCATAAATATCCATTATACTCGAATCTGTTGGGGCGTTAAATGCAACGCCGTCAGCAGGCAGGTGATCCCAATTATTTTCAACATAAACCTGATAAGTGGTTTTTTCTTCGTATAATGCTTTTAATCTATCCCATTCATTTAATATTGCATCTTCATTGACAGCAGTTGGCGATAGCGTATAGGCCTTATATAGTGAAACCATCACGGTTAATGCACCAACACTATCATTATCTATCGGTTCACCTGTTTCAGAGAAGTAGAAATCCCATTCTTTTAGTGCAACATTCTTTAGCGATGCATTCATTTCCGCGAACGTATCTCCTTCTTCCATTAAGTAGAACTCTCTAGTGCTACTCGGGTCAGCCGTAATGCCGTTAATATACATTGCAGTCGCATATTTCATCTGATCACTATCTTCTGGCCGACTAATGATTTGGTCAGGGTCAACCACAGTAGATGTATGAATACCAGGATTTCTAAAATCACGCCATAAGCTGGTAACATTCGCCTCTGAACCATAATAGTAATCATCTTTAAATATTTGATCAACATAGGTGCGTAAAGTAGTATGGCTATACGGGTAGCGCATTGCGCCCACATCAACAATTTGTTTGCCGCTTATTGTGGTTGGCTGGTTAATAGCGCCATCGGGTACAGCAGGTGTACCGGTTTCTACCAGATAGTCGTTTGAAAAACCACCAAGGTTAGCGCCACGGGCGTTCCAATCCCAGCTATAACCACGGCCAAAAGGTTGTGGTACAGGCACTGCCAAATTTTCATCGGCGTTCATTTCATATAAATGCACATCCACACCCAATTTGGTCAATTCATAAGCTGCACAAAGCCCAGCTGCGCCGGCGCCAATAACAGC
>JABSRY010000157.1 GCA_013214985.1 Hyphomicrobiales bacterium | reverse complement strand
ATATAACAGTTCCCCCATGCAGTTCCTGCTGATATTCTTAGTTTTCCTGTCCGACCAGATATTAGGTCAGTAATTTCTTGATGCATAAATGAGCCAAGTTCCAGAATTTTACAAGAATGCTTATATAGTCTTTTTCCAGGTTCAGTTAAGAAAACTCCACGTTTTGTACGTTCAAGGAGCAAACATTCATAATAGCTTTCAATATTCTTTATTGATTGAGACAACGATGGCTGAGAAATATTTAGTTTCTTTGCAGCTCTATGGATCGACTTTTGTTCCACTACGGTAACAAAACGATGAACCAGTTTTAAATAGGGTGTTGTCATATAGGAAATACCTATCATAAATTCAAATTATGTATTATTATAATATCACAGAACCAATTAGTCTACTCCTACATATTCGGGAGATACTATGAAAACTGTTTTTTGTCTTTTTGACTCATTAAATAAATCAGCATTAGGTTGCTATGGTGGTACCAGCGTTGCCACCCCCAATTTTGATAGATTTGCTAAACGCGGCCGAACTTATGATAATCATTATGTCGGTAGTTTGCCTTGTATGCCCGCACGTCGCGACATGCACACGGGGCGACTTAATTTCTTTCTTCGTTCGTGGGGGCCACTCGAACCGTTTGATAATTCTTTTCCAAAACTTATGAGTAATGCTGGTATTTATAGTCATTTAGTAACAGATCATTTACATTATTTTGAAGCTGGCGGATCCACTTATCATGGTCAGTTTACCAGTTACGACTTTATTCGAGGTCAAGAATATGATCCATGGAAAGCCATGGTTCAACCGCCTGTTGAACGATTTCGTGAGAAATATAGTCCTTTACACTACCCCGTCACTGATGGACCAATTCGTGAAAAAAAGCCCTTTCGTTTACAAAACGCTATAAATCACGAATTCATAGTATCAGAAGATGAATTTCCTGGTCCTAAGTGCTTTAAATCGGGGTTTGAATTTCTTGACATAAATAAAGACGCAGAGGATTGGTTTTTAATGATTGAATGTTTTGATCCACATGAGCCGTTTCGTGCGCCAGAAAGGTTTAAAGACGCTTATAAAACCGGTTATGAAGGCGGAATTCTAGACTGGCCTGTTTATGCAAAAGTAACGGAAACCGAAGTTGAAATAGCAGAAATTAGAGCCAATTATGCCGCTTTAGTTGCCATGTGTGACGAGTATTTTGGAAAACTACTAGATTATTTTGACAAATATGACTTATGGAAAGATACGGTACTTGTTTTAACCACTGATCATGGTCTCCTACTTTCAGAGCATGATTGGTGGGGTAAAAACTTGCAGCCATATTACCAGGAATTAGCCAATATTCCGCTGATTATACATAATCCGAAAAGGTCGGATTTTGCCGGAACACGTACAAATATGTTAACGCAAACACATGACTTAATGCCAACATTTCTTGATATTTATGATTTGGAAATACCTCGCGAAGTACAAGGCGAGTCTGTATTGGGAGATAAGAACAACCGAGAAGTAGCGGTATATGGTATGTTTGGTGGGCCTATTGGTGTCTCAAATGCTCACTTTAGTTACTATATCTATCCAGATGATCTCTATGAGCAGGGATTACATGAATACACATTGATGCCCATGCATTTAACGATAATGTTTTCAACTGAAGAAATGAAAACGGCAGAATTGCACCCGCCGTTTAACTTCACTAGGGGTATGCCATTATTGAAAATAGACGCCTTAAGCAGTGCTGCGCGAATTCCGCTACACGATAACGATTTATTTCAAGACATCGGTACCCAGCTTTATGATTTGAAGCAGGATCCGATGCAAAAAAATTCGATACGGAACGAAAAAATTGAGTCGAAATTATTACTTAATCTTGTTGATGTTTTACATGCCCATGAATGTCCGAAAGAAATATATAAACGTTATAATTTATCTAAAAACTAAAACCAACCAAACCAAACATAGAAAAATAAGGGAGAAAATAATGAAAAAATTGAACAAGTTTTTAAAGGGGATGGCTGTCTCTGCGATAGCACTAACCAGTGTTAACTCAGCATTTGCTGCTGATCCAATCACTATTCTGATTAACAATTCACCATGGTATGGTGGCTTTGAGGCACTTGTAGAAAAATATGAGGCTGAAACAGGAAATAAAGTTAATATTGATCGCACACCTTATTCGGGTGTACTAGAAAAAGTACGAAACTCAGTAAGAGGCGATACCAGTCCCTATGATTTGGTTAATCTCGACAATGGCTGGATTATTGAGTTTTATAGTGGTGGTTTTTTAACACCTCTAACAAACATAGACCCTGATTTTAAGCTTTCAGATGAAATTATTGACAATGGAGAAGCCATTTATTGGAATTCAGAAAAACAGTGGCCGACCAAAGAAGGCGGAAAATTAATGGCCTTTTCGCCGAATGGTAATGCCCATATGTGGTACTATCGTAGCGATCTAATTGACACACCACCCGCTACTTATAAAGACATTTTAAAAAATTGTGCTGCCAACCATAATCCCCCCAATACATATGGTGCGGTGTTGCGTGGCGAACGGGGAAATCCTATCAGATTTTCTTTTATGCCGCATATGCTAACACATGGTGGTTCTATTCTGAAAGATCCTAAGAATGGTGATTTTACGATTACATTTAACAGTCCAGAAAATCTAAAAGCATTAAACATGTTTTTAAAAATTCATAATGAATGCAGCGCTGATAACCCTGGAGCAATCGGACAGGGAGAGATGATACAGCTTGTTCTATCGGGTAAAGCAGCTCAAGCTGGCATCGTTATTGCTGCTCAAGCGCAAATGGACAACCCTGAAAAATCAGCAGTTGTTGGCAAAATTAATTATGCACAAATGCCGTATCTTGAGGGTGGCTCACCACATGGTGTATTTGGTAGTTGGCAAATGGCAGTTCCTAATAACATTTCTGACGGCCGTAAAACGGCAGCACTAGAGTTTATCAAATATTTCATCTCCGAAAAAGCACAAACTCTATATGCCGAAGCAGGTGGTATTCCAATTCATACTGGTGTTTTACGTGGCCCTCTAGCAACTCAAGAAAAATTTCGTTGGATGAAACCCTACGCAGCTGTTGCTGAGAATGCAACTCAAGTACTGATGTATAAAGAAGGTGCCGAAGTTGAGCAAATTATAGGATTGAGACTTAATCAGGCTTTGATTGGTGAGCTGACTGCTAGTGAAGCTTTGAATGTTGCAGCAAAAGAAATCTATAATGTCCTTGCTGCTGCTGGTCGGGATACCAAATTAGGAAACTCACTTATGATAAAATAATTGGCCAGCTGACAAACCATCTCGCGGTGCAATTTCTCTTTCCTATGTGCCCAGAAATGGTTTGTCTAATATATAGTTTCTAATATCTTTTTAAAAATGGAAAAATGGGATGAAAAATTTTACAGTAAAAAAACTGCCGTCGCTGGAACGATTATGGGAATTTATAGATTCCCATTTTATTTTTGTTGCAATATTGCCTGCAGTTATAATATTTTTACTGTTCACAATTTACCCCGCAATTGAATTGGTGCTGATGAGCGGGTCATCAATCACTTTTGAAAATGCCGAATTAATACGGGAACCCGCACTAGAAAAAAATATTGTAAAATTTCTGGACGACTGGATATTTCGTAAAGCGCTTGTGAATACCTTAATTTTTGTTCTACTTTCAACAAGTATTGAAATGTTATTTGGGTTTGGATTGGCTCTGGCTGTAAACGAACTTGTGCGCGGGCGAGGAATCGTAAGAACGACAATGCTATTGCCGATTCTCATTCCACCCGTTGCAATCGGCAGCATTTGGAGGCTAATGTACAATTCTGAATTTGGTGTAATTAATGCATTCCTTGAACTATTTGGAATACCAGCACAACAATTTTTAGGGTCAACTAGTACCGCATTATTATCGGTTGTGGTGGTTGATATTTGGCATTGGACGCCATTGGTGTTTCTAATTTTACTCGCTGGTCTTGAGGCCTTACCTGAAGAAGTAATGGAGGCATCCAGTATTGATGGCGCGACATATAATCAGAAACTTCGATTTATAATAATCCCACTCATGTGGCCAGCACTAATTGTTGCTTTTATGTTTCGCTCAATCGTTGCGTTTAAAGTATTTGACCAAATTTTCTTATTAACATCTGGCGGGCCAGGCACCTCTACAGAAGTCATTAGTCTATACGTTTATAAGGTGTTCTTCCAACAAAACCAACTCGGGTATGGCGCACTTCTTGCCCTAATCACTATAGGAATAATTTGTTCATATCTCGCCGTATTTGCAATCGCGCAGCGTAAATTTACAGGGGCAAAATGATGGTTGTAAATTCATGGAAAAGAGTGGCACTATGGTGTTTTGTAATATTTGCACTCATTTTAATTATTGCACCGTTTATTTGGATTATAGGAATATCATTAAAATACCAGATAGCCATCATAACTGGTCAATTTCCGTTTGATGTAACCTGGGTCAACTATGAGCGCGTGTTATTTGGCAAAAGTTCAGATTTCTTGCTCAATATGTTCAACAGTCTAGTGGTTGCCGTCATTAGCACAACACTGGTGCTCATCATTGCAACACTTGCCGCATATTCCCTTGCATGGCGAACAATGTCTGGTCTTTTTAAAATGGGGTTCTTGGCTTGGACACTCATCTTCAATATCATTCCACCAATCACCCTTGTTGGCCCTTGGTATGTTATTTTTAGCGACCTCGGGCTATACAACACTTTAACTGCATTAGTGATGACCCATATAGTTATTAATCTGCCTATGGCCATTTGGTTAATGATGACAGCCTTTGGCACCATACCTCGCGATCTGGAATCGGCAGCAATTATGGATGGGTGTCGTAGAACCACTGCTTTTAGGTTGGTGTTATTGCCACTCGTTAAACCGGGAATGATTGCCGCTGGACTTTTAGCATTTGTTTTTTCTTGGAGTGAATTTGGCATTGCATTAAATTTAACTGCTAAAGAGACGATGACAATCCCAGTTGCAATCGCATCCTATGCTGGTCAATACGAAATTAATCATGGTGAAATGGCAGCGGCGGCTGTTTTATCTTCTCTTCCGGCCATTTTGCTTATGTTCCTTGGTCAAAAATTTATCGTCCGCGGTTTAACTGCTGGATCAGTAAAATAGGAAATATTATGGCAAAACTAACGCTAAAAAACCTTTCAAAAAATTATGGACAAGTGAATGTGTTGAATAATATCAATCTTGATATAGAAGACTGCGAGTTTCTCGTACTTGTTGGGCCTTCGGGCTGCGGTAAATCTACATTATTGCGTATGATTGCTGGGCTAGAAACCATCAGTGGAGGAGAATTATTTATTGATGACAAACTGATGAATAATGTTGAGGCACGTCAAAGAGATATTGCTATGGTATTTCAATCTTATGCACTCTACCCCCATATGTCTGTGGCACAAAATATTGGCTTTCCTCTGCGTATCAGAGGAAAAAGTGTAGATGAAATTGATATCGCGGTAAAACGCATCGCAAAAATAATCGGATTAGATGATATATTACACCGCAAACCTAAAGAATTATCTGGTGGACAGCGGCAACGGGTTGCAATGGGAAGGGCAATTATACGGAATCCAAAAGTATTTTTATTTGATGAGCCTCTATCAAACCTGGATGCTAAATTGCGAGCAAAAATGAGGCTACAAATACGAGATTTACATAAATTGGTATCTGCGACGTCAGTTTATGTGACACATGATCAAATTGAAGCGATGACGCTCGCCGATAAGGTCGTTTTGTTAAATGAAGGCAAAATTCAACAGGCAGGCACGCCATTAGAACTTTATGAGTGTCCAAAAAATATATTTGTTGCGGGGTTTATCGGTTCACCGGAAATGAACTTTTTCAATGGCCATATAGAAATTGATAAAAATATAATTACATATAGTGGTTATTCTACTTCTATATCAATTAATCTTGGTAGAAATGATTCTGCTAAGCACCTTTTTTTTAATATTTCATTGAAATGTAATAATTTAAATCTCCCTCTCTCTTACGCTTGCGCTACTCGCGCTCATGCGTCCCCAGACGCCCGGTGTCCAGGAGACACTGCGAACGCGGCGGGCAGAGGTTGACGTCATGGTTGTCCTCGGTGTTGTCAAACCATACGTGGCAATTTTCCGTTGTGAGCTATTACGAGCTCTGCCAATCCCGAAATACAGGTATAGTTG
>JABSRY010000156.1 GCA_013214985.1 Hyphomicrobiales bacterium | reverse complement strand
AAGATGGAGGTAAGGTCTATGTTGAGGTTCATGTTTCTGGCGAGGTCAATGAATATAAGGGCTATATTACGGCAGAAGAATATAACCGCAGAATGCGTAAATTGGATAGCAATGCCGAAAAATCAGAACCAATCAGTAAACCCGAACTGACTAAAGCCGCGCAGAATTATGTTGCTTTACATCGTCATAATGCCGTTAGGGTCACATTGTTGAGCCAATCAGAATTGGCATTGCGTCTTATGGTTGCCCATGCCATTTGCGGCTCATTTCATTGGAATGTCAAACCCGACCCACAACGCGCTGATAAAAAAGAAACCCAACAAAACATCCATGAATCTACAGCACAAAAGGCATTTTTCAAAGAGCGGGATGAAGTGTTTAAGCTGCTTAATTGGCCAACTGACGAAGGCTTGTCAACGTGTACCGATAATTTTATGTTTGAAGTTGTTGAAGTGTTTCAGACGTTACAAACACTTGCAGAAAAAGATGTTATGCGCATTCTAACATTTGTTATGGTGGAAACCTTGGCATCTGGCACGGCATTAGTTGAATTGTTAGGCAAAATGTTAAACGTCAATATGCAGGATTTCTGGCAACCCGAAGGCCATTTCTTTGATCTTATTCGTGACAAAAACGCTATCAATGCCATGCTTGCCGATATTGGTGGCAAGGAGGTTGCAGACGGTAATGTCACTTCAACCGCCAAAGTTCAGAAGAAAATCATAAATGATTATCTAACTGGTGAAGGTCGTGAACAGGTGAATGATTGGATGCCCAATTATATGAAATTCCCATTTCAATCCTATACAAAAAATGGGGCAGGAGAACTCACGAATAATGCAGAATATGCCGAAGAAATGCCAAAATAATTGGCAAAATATTCTCCGCCGAGAGGTCGCTCAATCAGAAATGATTGGGCGGCTTTTTGTTTTTTTAAAGACAAGAATACAATATGTATAAGAATGTTGACGTTTAAATTGAAAAAATGCCCCAGTTTCTAATTGGAATAATGCGTTTAATAAGTGAAGGGTTTTCAAGTTGTTGTTTTTTGGATGGGTATTGGTCAGTTGAAAAATAAGCCAAAAATTACCCCCGCATTTGAAGATATGAGCTTAATCAAGTGAAATTGGGTTTCAGAGAATAGCCATTAGGGATTCATCATCTTGACCTGATGCTTTGCCTAAATTGGCATATATCTTACAAGAATCAAATTATGGAGCGGCAAAAACGAGAAAATGCCGAATTGTATGCTTGCCAATCCGCCTACAATCACCACCAATTTCAATTTGGTTATCAAAATAAAACACGTCTGAATTTGGGCATTTCTATTGGATTTTGGCACTTATAATGATGCGATTTCTCATATTCATCTTTGTATTATCACTCATAAATTCAAACACACAACCCGTGTTAACCAATTGCTTGTGCCATTTTTGTCTCTCCTAGTTGGCTCGGTGCAAGTCATTCATCGTCCTGCTTTGCTTTTAGATCTATGACGAGCGAATAACAATTAAAACCGCCAGAATAAACTTTTTTCCCCGACCTACAGTCTCCTCGCGCAAGCTACTTCGTAGCCAAAAGAGTTCATTCTGGCAGTCTCCGCTAAGGCTCGCCCTTCAGGTTTAATTGCCATTAGCACGTCCCAACGATCGCGCATAGCAAGACGATAAACGACTTGCAAAACACAAGGAGATACAAAAATGGCACAAGCAATTGGATATGTAACACAACTTGAAGATGGTGGATTTAAAGGCATATTGTCAATGATGAATATGAGAAATCACATCAGCATCATTCCAAATGAACGCAAAGAAAAAGAAACTCAACCCGATTTCAGAATTTATTCTGACAACCAAACTGAAATTGGCGGCGGCTGGAAACGGACTGGCAAAAATAGTAAAAAAGAATATATTTCTCTCACATTTGCCGCCCCACAATTTGGCCCTCATAAAATATATGCCAATTTAGGCAAAGCATCAGGTCAAGATGATGAAACCTTAATGGCCATTCTTTGGAACCCAGTTCAATAGAAAACAGCCCTCGCATCTTCGGATACGGGGGTAATTTTTTATTAAAATTATACTCGTTAAGTATATAGATGTGTTTTGCTACTTATGATTGAATTGTTTGTTATTATACTTTCGTATTTATATTTTACATAAAAATAATGTCGTTTATTGCTATGCGATTGTATGGGGTATTTATGAGAAAGCCCGAATTTGCGGACTATAATTATCTACAAAATGCCTGTTTAGAAGCATGGGCGTGGGAATATATACGCAGAAACCCAGAATATATTCAGGCGTGGAAAATACATTATCAATATATGTCATCTATGCCATTTGCATGTCAAAGAATAGCTATTAGTGAGAAAGAAAGGTTAGAAGCTGCAGAGTTTGGACTGCTGTTTTTTCGTTGATCCTGCATTGGGTTCAGAGTCCGCAACTCCTTTTTGGCGTGCTGATATAAATCCCAATATACTAAGATGTATAGTAAAAGACAGTGAATATGATCAACAAGCATTTGAAATTGATCTTAAAAATATTAATTGCAAACATCAGTTTGTTGAAACTAATGACGGTAAATATCACCTATTGTTTACAAGACGGAGTTTGAACTTACAATTGGTATTTGATCATGCTTTAGACTGGCATAATCCGTTCAAAATCTTGGTATATATTTATTCTCTACAAAATTATCAGCAACAAAAGAGTTCGATCTCCTGTCTGGAGCGGTTAATATATGGCCGAATAGTTAGGTCAAGTTTGAATAACAAACTATCTCGATATTTTGCATCACCAAAAATACTATTTGCTTATGATTTAAAGATTTATGGATACAGCAATCGGCAAATCGCACAAGAACTATATGGCGAGGATCGGATATCGGATTGTTGGGATGGTATTAGTGATAGTTTTAAAACCAAAACCAAGCGAATAATTTCAAAATCATGCAAGCTTATTGATGCGGGGTTTAAGTCATTTTTTTGATAAATTCATTCAATCTAAAAGTTAATATTTGAAAATATTTCATCATTATACCGCTTTAACCATTTGAAATATATCAGATGTTGGGGGGTCGTTTTCAACTTTATAAAAACGACCCTGCACAGGATTACTTTCTTTGATTAGCTTTGATGTCATTCAGTTTATCCAATTAAAGGAAGTATAAATGAGTGATAATGTTTCAAGGAAAAGTCCATATTTTACTATTATGCAAGCTGCATCACATTTATTAGTGAAACCAAGCACCCTTAATAAATGGCGTCATTTAGGAATTGGCCCTGTTTTTAGAACGCATGGAGGCCGCATTGTTTATCTAATTGAAGACTTGGATGCGTGGTCAGAAAGCCAAAAACATCAAAAAGCATTTCCGCCAGTGAGGCATAAACCGACATCTTCTGATGATGGAGATAACAAATGAGCCAGTATTATACGCGCGTTCATTTGCATTTTCACCGCAAGAATTTGAATTATTATATCCGTTTTGGAGAGTGTGTTTTCCGTGAAGAATTCACCAGACGTGAGGCATATGAGTATTTCCCGACAGGTGAAATATTCTGCTACATCAGATGGGAAAAGGGTCAATTCGGAACAAAAAATTGGCATGTAATGGTGTTAAGGGCAGGGGATGAAACCACACTAATGCACTCTATTGAGGGCATAGAGCCGGGCGCAGAAGTGTTGCTCGACATATCTGGAAGTGAACGTGTTTATCGGGTTTTTAAAGCCATTGACCAAATAGAACGCCTTAAAATTGATTGTGCAGAGGTTGCGCCTTGGTATTGGATTCAATCACATGCCCGCCTATATGCCGCATTAGACCCCTTGGTTTATTCAGAAAAAAAACACCAAGCTTGGTTGTTAGAGCGTGAGGTGAAATGTGAAAAATTCCGCTAAAATTATTGCCATCACCTTGGGTGCAATCGCTTTATGTGCTTTGCCTATTTGGATGAATATCTCAACAAAATTGGTCTATAATCCATCGGCCAGCGCGCCTATTGGTTATTATTGGGTGACTGAATTTAATGCCAATTCTTCTTTGGAAATTGGCTCATTCGTGGTCATTCCAACACCGATTGAATACCGATTAATGGCTGCAAAACGTCACTACTTACCTATCAATGTACCGCTTATAAAGAAGGTGACTGCGATCTTAGGTGATGAAATTTGTCGCCAACATCAGACGGTTTTCATCAATGGAAAGCCAATAGCTGAAGCTCTAATTGCGGATAAAAGTGGTCGAAATTTACCTTCATGGGGTGGCTGCTTCACGCTTAAAAGTGATGAATTCTTCGTGCTAATGAACGCCAAAGATAGCTTTGACGGTCGGTATTTTGGAGCATTAAACACAAAAAACATTATCGGAATTGCATCCATTCTTTTTGAAATGTGAGCGCAATTCATGCAATTTCTAGCATTTTGGGGCAGTTTTTCAGGCAGTTTTGGGAGGCTAGAAATTTTGGATTTTGACAGAAAAAAACGAGGGCAAGATAAAACGATTGTGGGCGCGGCGCCTCAAATCTAGTCTGCACATCGTTTTTTTCAAGCCCACAAAATTATTAGTGGGTGGGCTATCATTTTTTATAAGTGATTGATTTAATTCAACAACACTAGCCCACAAAAATATGAATAATCAATAATATCAATTAGTTAACTGAATTGGAGATGGTGAAATGTCCGACAAAGAAACTGAAATATTTAAACCTAAGCTTGGCAGGCTAGGAAATGCAGGGAAAAAATCTGCTAATCGATATATAGATCGAGTGCTAAGCGTCGCCAATAAGATAAATCCTAGTTTTACTAAATCTGGAAGTTATGCTTCATATTCTGGTCGCAATATTGGTCGTGGTTATAAAATTGTCGATGCCACAAGAGATTATTCAACATCAAGGGCAGGTCGCCGCCGCGTAATTATTAAATCTCGTATTGTAAAATTTGTTCAAAATGGATTCGCTAAGGCTTCCTCACATTTCAAATATATTCAGCGCGATGGTGTTGATAGAGATGGTGAGGCGGGTAAGATTTATAATGCCACTGTTGAGGAAGTTGATGGTAAAGATTTTATGAAACAATCTCGTGATGATCGACATCAGTTTCGGTTTATTGTTTCGCCAGAAGATGCCGTTGAGTTGGAAGATTTAAAAACATTCACTCGTGATTTAATGGATCAAATGGAAAGTGATTTGGGAACAAAACTTGACTGGGTGGCGGTCGATCATTTTAACACTGACAATCCACATACTCATATTATCGTGCGCGGTGTTGATGATAAGGGGAAAGATTTAATCATTGCCCGTGATTATATGTCGTCTGGTTTTAGGGAGCGGGCATCAAATATTGTTACCGATGAATTAGGCCAGCGGCAGGAACATGAAATCGCAATGGCCATGAGAAAAGAGGTTCAAAATGATCGTTTTATCTCAATAGACAGAAAATTATTGGACAATGCGGAATTTGGACAAATTGATATGCGTGGTGAACCGGCGGGCGGTTATCAAAAGTTTCAGCATTCATTACAGTTAGGTCGATTGGAAAAACTTGAGAACATGCAACTTGCGAGAAAAATTGAGACTGGTATTTGGCAGTTGTCTGAAAATTTAGAGCCGACATTACGAGAACTTGGAATGCGTAGAGACATTATCAAAACCATTCATGCTGAAATGACTAGAAGCGGCAAGCCTGAGTTAAATGTCAATTATGAGATTTTTCATGTCCAAGATCAGAAAGATAAAATTGTGACTGGCAGGATTATCGGTAAGGGCTTTTCGAATGAAAATGAAGACAGTTATTATCTTGTTGTTGAAGGCATTGATGGCAAAACGCATTACGCTGATTTGAAACAAAATGAGGACGTTCAAGATTATCAGCGTGGTAGCATTGTAGAACTGTCACCCAAAAATATTGAGCCATTAAAAAGTGACCGTAATATATCAAGAATTGCTTATGTTAATGATGGTGTATACAGTGCTGAAATTCATGCAGAGGATGGATCAAGCAATTCAGAAAATTATATTCAATCGCATGTGAGACGGCTTGAAGCCTTGAGACGCGCCAACATAGTAAGACGCTTTAGTGACGGGAGTTTTGACATACCCGACAACTATCTTGAAAAAGTCGAGCAGTACCAAAAAATACAAACTCAAAAATCACCTCTAAATGTTGTCGTAAAATCGCAATTCTCACTGGATGTTCAGGTGACATCATCGGGTGCAACAT
>JABSRY010000155.1 GCA_013214985.1 Hyphomicrobiales bacterium | reverse complement strand
CCAAGCAGGCAAAGCATCCTTCGCTGCCGCAACAGCGTCATTCACTTCTTCTACGCTTGACAATGGTAATTCAGCAGAAACTTCACCCGTAGCAGGGTTAAATACAGATACTTTTTTATCCGACTTTGAAGTTACTAATTCACCATTAATACCATTTTGAATTACATCCATATCAATCTACCTCATTCAATGTTTCGCGAATTGTATCAACAATTTCATCTATCTGGCTTTTGCTCACCATCAATGGTGGAGAAAGCGCAATAATATCGCCTGTCGTTCTAATTAGTAAGCCTTTTTCATAGGCCTTTATAAAGGCAGAGAAGGCCCGCTTTGTTGGCGCGCCGGCTATAGGTTCAATTTCAATCGCACCAATTAAACCAATATTTCTAACGTCAATTACATATTTAGCATCTTTAAGCGAATGCAAAGCATCTTCCCAATAAGGCGCTAAATCGTTCGCGCGCTCAAATAAACCATCTTGCTTATAGGTTTCAAGCGTTGCCAAACCTGCCGCAGCAGCAATTGGATTACCCGAATATGTGTAGCCATGAAATAACTCAATCACTTCTTCACTACCCGTCATAAAGGCATCATGAATTTCATCCCTAACAATCACCGCCCCCATAGGAACAACGCCATTGGTAAGCCCTTTGGCCGTGGTAATAATATCAGGCTTTACGCCATAATAATCAGCCGCAAAGTTACAACCCATACGGCCAAACCCAGTAATCACCTCGTCAAAAATAAGCAATATGCCATGTTTGTCACAAATATTGCGCAGTTTCTGCAAATAGCCCTTAGGCGGAATTAACACACCTGTAGAACCCGCAACAGGCTCAACAATCACCGCGGCAATAGTAGATGCGTCATGCAAAGCAACAATTTTTTCAAGCTCGTCGGCTAAATAAGCACCATGTTGCGGCTCACCTTTACTAAAGCTATTTTTTTCTGGTAAATGGGTATGCGGCATATGGTCAACACCTGCCAGTAAAGTGCCAAACATTTTGCGGTTTGGTACAATCCCACCAACCGAAATGCCACCAAAATTAACCCCATGATAGCCTCGTTCACGCCCAATAAGACGCGTTCTTGAGCCTTCACCTTTAATTTTTTGATAGGCCAAAGCAATTTTTAAAGCAGTCTCCACAGATTCAGACCCGCTGTTAGTAAAAAACACATGACCCATGCCTTCAGGTGCTAACTCTGCAATCTTATTGGCTAGCTCGAACGCCTTAGGGTGCCCTATTTGAAATGCGGGTGCATAGTCAAGTTCGGCCGCTTGCTTTTGAATAGCTTCGGTTATTAAAGGCCTACAATGCCCCGCATTTACACACCAAAGCCCAGCAGTACCGTCTAGCACTTGGCGACCATCTGCAGTCGTAAAATGCATATCCTTCGCAGCAACAAACATCCGAGGGTTTTTCTTAAACTGCCTATTATTAGTAAAAGGCATCCAAAAACTGCTCAAATCATTAGGTGCCAAATTATTAGTTTCCGACATCGCTAAATTCCCTATTTTAACAACCCTTATTATATTTGTTTTTTATTTTCAGGTTATAATTGTTCTAACTATAACATTGCTGACCAGTTGGTCAAGATAAAAACTTTTCATTACATCTTCCAAACTTTTCAACACACCAAAACACACCACAAACCCAAATAAACACTTACAATAATCAAAATCGCAGCCAGTTGATAAGTCTGTCCGTCCACTAAAAAACCAATCGTAAAAAATCAATCCCCCCCAATAAACACCCAGCAAAACTCGTCACAACACCCCACAAATATAGAAACAGTAACTTCTTTCTAACTCATTATTCATTAGTATTACAAATCCTGCCATCCATTATTATTTAAAACAAGGATCAACACCGAGCTTCATTACAATCTTTCCAAACTATACACACACAATTTTTTACTAATTGATAAAAAATTTAATCAGCATAAGATAGGCGTAATATAATATCAAAATGCAAACCAAAATTGGATGAAATCGTCTAAAATAAATCAATATATATAAGATTATTTCTTCATAAATCAAAAAGAGGATCCCCACATGCCTAACAAACGATTGACCGACGGCATCACCACCGAGCGCCTAGCCCTAAATGATTATGTTGAGAATTTTTCAGATTTACACGCACCATTAGATAACCACGAAGCGTTGATTGAAGCCGATAGATGCTATTTTTGCTATGATGCCCCCTGCATGACGGCTTGCCCCACCTCAATAGATGTGCCCTTATTTATTCGTCAAATTTCGACTGGTAACAATATCGGCAGCGCAAAAACAATCTTTGATCAAAATATTTTAGGCGGCATGTGCGCCCGTGTTTGCCCAACCGAAACATTATGCGAGCAAGCATGTGTACGTGAAGCAGCAGAAGGTAAACCCGTTAAAATTGGTCAACTTCAGCGTTATGCAACTGATATTTTAATGTCAGAAATCGCCCACCCTTATACAAGAGATGCCAGCACAGGCAAAAAAGTTGCCGTTGTTGGTGGCGGGCCATCTGGTCTAGCATGCGCGCATCGTCTGGCTATGAAAGGCCACGAAGTGGTTATCTATGAAGCCAAACAAAAAGCGGGCGGGCTTAATGAATTTGGCATAGCTGCCTACAAATCAGTCGATAATTTTGCACAAGATGAAGTCGAGTGGTTACTATCAATCGGCGGAATTAATATTAAATATGGTCAAAAATTTGGCGGCGGTTTAGAAGTATCCCAACTTACCAACGACTATGATGCCGTATATTTAAGCATCGGCCTAAATGGCGTTAACGCGCTGCGGCTAAGCGGCGAAGACAAGCAAAATGTAGTAGATGCGGTCGATTTTATCTCAGAATTACGCCAATCAAACGATTTATCAAAAGTACCCGTCGGTCGGCGCGTAGTGGTCATTGGCGGCGGCATGACCGCAGTAGATGCGGCAGTACAATCCAAATTACTAGGTGCAGATGAAGTTACCATGGTTTATCGACGCGGCAAAGAAAATATGGGCGCCTCACCATATGAACAACAATTAGCCACATCCAAAGGTGTTCGAATAATTTACAACGCTCAGCCCAACAAAATCAGCGGCAATGGCTCGGTCGAAACAATCGAATTTACCCATACCGAAACCATTAATGGCAAATTACAAGCGACCGATAAAAATTTCACCTTAGTTGCAGATCAAGTATTCAAAGCAATCGGTCAAAAACTAGAGCTAACCAACGATATGATTGCCATTGATTATGGCAAAATTCAAGTGAATGAAAATAGTCGCACATCGCTTAAAGGCGTATGGGCGGGTGGCGATTGTGCCACAGGTGGCGATGATTTAACCGTTACAGCCGTAGCCGAAGGGCGTGATGCCGCCGAAGATATTCACGCATCTTTAGCCTAAACCATTGCACTAAAAATCAATTATTTGACCCGTTAAAGGTCACCCCACATTAAAGGAACTAAATCATGGCCGATCTAAGATCAAATTTTGTTGGCATCAAATCACCAAACCCATTCTGGCTTGCCTCCGCACCACCAACCGATAAAGAATATAACGTAAGACGCGCCTTCGAAGCAGGTTGGGGCGGCGTAGTTTGGAAAACTCTGGGCGAAGCAGGTCCGCCCGTAGTAAACGTAAACGGCCCACGTTACGGCGCTATATGGGGCGCAGACCGCCGCCTACTCGGCCTAAATAATATCGAACTCATCACCGACCGCCCACTAGAAGTTAATCTACGCGAAATTAAATCCGTCAAAAAAGATTACCCAGATAGAGCCGTCGTGGTTT
Organism: Hyphomicrobiales bacterium; assembly: GCA_013214985.1. Taxonomy (GTDB): domain Bacteria; phylum Pseudomonadota; class Alphaproteobacteria; order Rhizobiales; family OSC116; genus OCS116. Next base: position 2,460 of record JABSRY010000155.1, on the reverse strand, counting down.
CGCTAATGGTACCCTGCGAAGAAGAAGCCTGGAAAGCCATTCTACCACTGGTAGAAGAAACGGGCGCAGATGGTGTAGAGCTTAACTTCGGTTGCCCCCATGGCATGGCCGAACGCGGCATGGGCAGCGCAGTTGGCCAAGTGCCCGAATATATCGAAATGGTAACCCGCTGGGTAAAACAAAACACAAGAATGCCTTGCATCGTAAAGTTAACCCCCAACATTACAGATGTAAGGCTGCCTGCCGAAGCCGCCATGCGCGGTGGGGCAGATGCAGTTAGCTTAATCAATACAATTAACTCCATAATTTCTGTAAATTTAGACACCTTTGTGCCAGAACCAACCATCGATGGTTGGGGCGCACATGGCGGCTATTGTGGCCCAGCAGTTAAACCAATCGCCCTTAATATGGTCGCCGAAATTGCCCGAGGTGAAGCAACCCGTGGCATGCCAATTTCAGGCATTGGCGGCATAACCACATGGCGAGATGCCGCCGAATTTATGGCATTAGGCGCGGGCAATGTACAGGTTTGTACCGCCGCCATGACATATGGTTTTAAAATCGTTCAAGAAATGATTACAGGCTTATCAGAATGGATGGATGAACAAGGCCACACAAATATCGAACAAATTGTTGGCCGTGCAGTGCCCAACGCAAAAAATTGGCAGGATTTAAATTTAAATTATATCGCTAAGGCCAAAATTGACCAAGATGCATGCATTAAATGTGGCCGTTGCTATGAAGTATGTGAAGATACATCACATCAAGCAATATTTGATATGATCGATGGAGAGCGCGGTTTTGAGGTTAACGATGCAGAATGTGTTGCATGTAACCTTTGTGTTGTGGTATGCCCTGTTCAAGATTGCATTAGCATGGAGCAAGTCCCTGCTGGCGAAATCGATAAAAGAACACAACTAATTGTCGAAAAAGATTATGCAAATTGGACAACCCATCCAAACAACCCAATGGCACATGATCCTGCAGAATGAATGGCTATAAAATAAATTAATGGATTACGCCCAAAAACGCGGTCATGCCGCTATGTTACTATTTTCATTTTTAGTTGCAGGTTCTTTCAGCTTAGGCTCGCTAGTCGCGAACATGGTTGAACCTGCGGCTATTAATGCTTTTAGGTTTCTAATTGCAATCGTTGTTATTTCAACTTTTGTAATATTCAGTCCCAATATTAATAAAACCGATGTTAAACGACTATTACACGCACCATGGCGGTTTATAATCATGGGCGGGTTGTTTGCGATATATTTTATATTGATGTTTGAAGGTTTAAAAACCTCTTCCCCCATCTCATCTAGCATCGTTTTCACTCTAATTCCGATAATGTCCGCTGGTTTTGGTTATTTTATTTTAGGCCAATTCATAACAAAAAGAATGGTGCTTGCACTGCTAATTGCCTTTGCTGGCGCATTATGGGTAATTTTCAAAGCCGATTTTGGCGCCCTATTGGCGTTTAATATTGGCCAAGGCGAACAAATATTTTTTATCGGCTGCGTCGCACATGCCATTTACATTCCCATTACTCGAAAATTCAATTGGGGCGAAAAACCAATTATATCCACTTTAGGTATGTTAATTTGGGGTTGTTTCTTTTTAACCTTAGTTGGGTTTAACGACATCATCAATACCGATTGGTCAAATCTACCACCCATATTTTGGTTTTCTTTATTTTATATTGCCATATTTGCCAGTGCGACCACGTTTTTTCTAATACAATTCGCAACCTTGGCATTACCAAGCGCAAAAGTCATGGCTTACACATATTTAACCCCCTGTTGGGTTATATTGTGGGAAGTGTCGTTTGGCAAAGCTTGGCCACCAAGCATCGTCTTTGTCGGTGTAATAGCCACATTAATTGCGCTCATGTTATTGTTAAAAAACGAACATCAAAAAATATAAAACTAACCTATTTAGCAGTGCCTCAAATTAAGGCTTAAGCATTGCCATATATAACTGCTTTAAAAACACTTCGGCACCTTGGTAACGGTTCGCATGGTCTTTGCCCATCAAAGCCCGAATTTGAGCATCAAAGTCCGCATAATGTTGCGTCGTTGCCCAAATAGAAAATAGCAGATGATAAGGGTCAATTTGCGCTATTTTTCCTGCATCTGCCCAGGATTGAATAAGCGCAACCTTTTGATCCACCAACTTTTTAAGTTCACCCGATATAAGATCATGTATACGCGGCGCACCTTGCAAAACCTCATTGGCAAACAACTTGCTTTCACGCGGAAAATCCCGCGACATTTCAAGCTTTCGCTGAATATAAGCCAAAATTTCTTCACACGGGTCACCGTCTTCATTCATCTGGTGCAAAGGCTGCAACCAAATATCCAGCAAACGGCTAAGTAATTGCGAATGTATGGCCTCCTTATTATCAAAATAATAAAGTATGTTAGGCTTAGTTACACCCGCTTGGTCAGCAATTTGGTCAATCGTAGC
>JABSRY010000154.1 GCA_013214985.1 Hyphomicrobiales bacterium | reverse complement strand
GGGTATGCATGGCATATTATATCAAATTTGTTTTTACAGGTAGTAACGTTTCATTCTAGTTAGTTATCTACTCTACTCCTACTATGTAATCATGTAACATAAATCCCCTGGGATGTAACATCAAAATCTCCAAATCATTGACCACATCGCTGCCAATCACCTTAAATGCAATCCAAGTAAACCCAAGCATGGACGCAAAAACACAAATGGCGCCTACTTTACCAACTATGCTTAATGTTTCATGTCTAAATAACGATAATATCCCAATAGCAATCAATAAAAATGCGGTAGTAGAAACGCTCGAGTTATAGACCGTATATCCACCGCTATAAATTTCCATACCTTCAGAGATAATCCATGCGAATGCGCCAATTTGTAAAATTCTATTCATCTATCTGCCTATTAAATTTAGTGACCACTAGTCATTTATATAATGACCATCAGTCATTTGTCAAGCATCCAAGTAGCATAGATAAATATATTTCGTAAATTAATGAGCAGTACAGGTTTCGTTTAACGAAATTTTCGTGCTCAGTTCAACCAACATATCTATAAATAGTCGGGCTTTTTTGGTTAGATAACGGTCAGCAGGGTATAATGCATATATATTCCATATCGGATAAGAATGATAATCCTGCAAAATCCAAACCAAATTTCCAGCTTTTAATTGTTCAAGCACAACAAACAGTGGCAAAATAGATATGCCAACCCCTGCAACAGTGGCGTTGCGGTTCATATCACCATTGTCAGAACGCATAACAGACGAAAAATTCACATTAGATACTTCACGGTCAGCATTTTGAAAGGTCCAACTATTTTGGTTTTCCTTGCCCGTATAAGTAATGATACGATGCTTCTTTAAGTCTTCTGGTGTTTCTGGCGTGCCGTTTTTAGCCAAATATTCTGGGCTAGCACATACAATAATAGGGCAGGGCGTTAATTTACGGGCTTTAAATATACTGTCAGGTGCCGCTCCAATTCGCACCACTATATCATATCCACCCGCAACAACATCCACTTTACTGTCACTAAAGCTCAAGTCCAAATTAATATCAGGATATTGAACCGCAAATTTAGAAACCTCAGCAGATAAATGGCTAATCCCAAACGATAAAGGCATGTTCACCTTTAAAGAGCCTGTCGGTGTTGCCTGTAAATCCCTTAATTCTTTTTCGGTCTCTTTTAAATTCGATACCGCGTTTCGTCCGCTTTTATAATATAGCTCGCCCGCCTCAGTTAACGATACAGAGCGGGTGGTACGGTAAAATAGTTTTACCTTTAGCTGATCTTCCAAATTCTGAATTTGTTTGCTAACGCCCGAGCCGCTCATGTTTAACTTTTTACCCGCCGCCGTAAAGCTACCTGTCTCAACAACTTTAAGAAATATCTCTAACCTAGAAAACCGATCCATAAACCCTACCAATTAACAACATAATGGAATTAATGTAATTCCATATTAGTATATTGTCAATAATAACCAACGTAATTATATTAAGGTCATGAAGAACAACAAGGATCAAAAAAATGATTAGTGTTAAAGAATATAAAAATTTAGGTAAAGCCAATCACGGTTGGTTAAATGCAAATTTCCATTTTAGTTTTGGCGATTATTATGACCGTTCAAACATGAACTTTGGCCAGTTGCGCGTGGTTAACGATGATTTAATCGACCCACACATGGGCTTCGATACACACCCACACGAAAATATGGAAATCATAACCTATGTTCGCGAAGGTGCGATTGCGCATAAAGACAATGCTGGTAATAAAGGCACTACCAAAGCAGGTGATGTGCAAGTAATGAGCGCAGGTTCTGGCATTTATCATTCCGAGAATAACCCAACAGATGAGGTAACTAACCTCTATCAAATATGGATTATTCCAAACGAAAAAGGCGTAAAACCACGGTGGGATCAAGCAAAATTCCCTAAATCACCTGTTACAGATGTGTTGCCACTTTTGGTGTCAGGCCGCGATGAAGATGCAGGCAAGGGCGCATTATTCATCCATCAGGATGCAGCAATTTACGGCGGTAATTTGGTCAAAAATACAACAATTAAACATCCAATCAAACACCAAGCCTATCTATTAGTCTCTAACGGCGAAGTCGAGGTTGATGGTAAACGCATTTCAAAAGGCGATGCCGCAGCCATAACCAAACAATCTAACGTCACCATTAAATCACTAGCAGATAGCGAGATTTTGGTGATCGACGTCCCCAGCAGATAATATTAACCCTAACTCAATTAAATCAACCAACACAATTGTGAATATTCACAAAGAAAGAAACATAAAATGACAAAAATCCTACATATTGATGCCAGTTCAATGACAATAAGTTCAAGCTCTCGCAAACTTTCAGCAGCGATTGTTAAAAAGCTAAATGTTGCAGCTGAAGATGTAACTTATCGCGACTTATCAACTAGCAATTTACAAGTGATAACCGAAGCTCAAATCGGCTCTTTTTTCACACCCGCGGCCGATAGATCAGAAGATCAAAAACAAGTCATAAAATTATCAGATAGCTTGGTCGAAGAATTACGCGCAAATGATACAATTGTGCTTGGTGTTCCAATGTATAATTTTAACGTGCCAGCTAGCCTAAAATTATATCAAGATTTAGTAGCAAGAGTAGGTGAAACTTTTATATACACAGAAGAAGGCCCTAAAGGTTTGCTTGAAGGTAAAAAAATCTATGTTGCCGTTACCACAGGCGGCGTGCCAATTGGCTCACCAGCAGATTCTTTAACCCCAAGCCTAAAAACATTCTTTGGCTTCATCGGAATAACCGACATAACTTTCATCAATGCAGATGGCACAAGCGTAGATTTGGATAAAGCTTTAGAAACAGCTTATGCCGAAATCGAAAAACTTGTGGCATAATTTTTTAAAACCAACTATATTTCAGCTCTTAAACTAGGTTTGGGGGCTGAAATGCTAAATATACTGCATATTGATTCGAGCGCAAGAATACAAGGCTCACATAGCCGAGCATTAGGCGCTTATTTAATTGAACAATTTAAGCAAAAAACCGAATGCAATATTTGTTATCGCGATGTAAATATCGGGCTGCATTTATTAACACCAGAGTATATGTCAGCATTTTATACCAAGCCTGCTGAGCGTAGTAAAAAACAAAATGAACTCACAAAAATATCAGATCAATTGGTTGCAGAACTAAAACAATGCGATAAGCTTGTTATAACGTTACCGATGTATAACAATAACATACCCGCATCGCTAAAAATGTGGCAAGATTTGGCAATGCGCGATGGCGAAACCTTTTGTTCAAAGCAACGCGGCATCGTGGGTTTGCTAAAAAACAAGCAAGCTATCATCATCGTTACAACAGGCGGCATGCCAAATAAGGATGATGATTTTCTAATAGAAAAACTAACCAGATTATTCTTAAATGCGATGGGTATAACCGATCAAACCTATATTCATGCTACCGAGCTTGCGTATAATCAACAGGCCTCCATTGCGGCTGCACAGCAACAAATTGCGGCAATTAATTTATAACTCAAACATAATTGCGCTAAACCGCTCTTTATTCAATATTTTGCTTTACCAAATAGGCGCTTTGGGCTAATAAAATCCAAAGCTAGACCCACATTTCATGAATGTTAAAAGCAAGGTGCCGATAACAGAATTGCGAAAAGCGTTTAAGGTAAAAAAATGCAAAAAATCCTCATTATAGACTTCGGAAGTCAAGTAACTCAGCTAATCGCGCGTCGTGTTCGCGAAAATGGCGTATATTCTGAAATTGTACCGTTTAAGACAGCGCAAAAAGCGCTAGATGAAATGACGGACATTAAAGCGATTATACTGGCAGGTGGCCCACAATCAGTAGCGGATGCAGATTCAGCCCGCGCGCCACAAAAAGTTTTCGAAATGAATATTCCTGTGCTTGGCATTTGCTATGGTCAACAAACCATGTGCGCCCAATTAGGCGGCGCCGTCGAAAAATCAGACGAACGCGAATTTGGTCGCGCCGATTTGTCGGTTACAAAAACAATTAAATTATTCGATGGTGTAATCGAAAAAGGTCAAACTGAAATTGTTTGGATGAGCCATGGCGACCGTGTTTCAAAATTACCAGATGGTTTTGAAATTGTAGCCACATCCCCCAATGCCCCATATGCAGTGGTCGCAGATGAAAAGCGCAACTTTTATGGTGTACAATTTCACCCCGAAGTAGTACACACACCCTGCGGCGCACAGTTAATTCGTAATTTTGTTATCGATATTGCAGGCTGTACTGGCGATTGGTCAATGGCACATTTCAAAACCGAAGCCATTGCAAATATCCGCGCACAAGTCGGCAATAAAAAAGTAATTTGCGGCCTTTCTGGCGGTGTCGATTCGTCAGTGGTAGCCATGCTATTGCATGAAGCTATTGGCGATCAGCTACAATGCGTCTTCGTAGATACAGGTATGATGCGTCAAGGCGAAGCCGATGAAGTAGTCAGCATGTTCCGCGATAATTATAATATTGCACTGTCACACGTAAATGCGTCCGATCTGTTTTTAGACAAACTTGCAGGCGTTTCAGACCCAGAGCAAAAACGCAAAATCATTGGTGCTACTTTTATCGATGTGTTCGATGATGAAGCCAAAAAAGTCGGCGGTGCCGATTTCTTAGCACAAGGCACGCTCTATCCAGATGTAATCGAAAGCGTTAGCTTTACAGGCGGGCCTTCCGTCACCATTAAAAGCCATCATAACGTAGGCGGTTTACCCGCACGGATGAATATGCAATTGGTCGAACCATTACGCGAATTATTCAAAGATGAAGTACGCGATTTAGGCCGTGAACTTGGCCTGACGCATCAATTTGTTGGCCGCCATCCATTCCCAGGGCCAGGCCTTGCCATTCGTATGCCAGGCGATATAACCCGCGAACGCTTAGAAATTCTGCGTAAAGCCGATAGTATCTACCTAGATGAAATTCGCAAAGCAGGTTTATACGATGATATTTGGCAAGCATTCGCAGTATTGCTACCCGTCCGCACCGTAGGCGTAATGGGCGATAGCCGTACTTACGATTTCGTATGTGCATTACGTGCTGTCACCTCAACCGATGGTATGACAGCAGATTATTACCCGTTCGAGCACGAGTTTTTAGGCAAAACCGCCACCCGCATTATCAACGAAGTCAACGGCATCAACCGCGTTACCTACGATATTACCTCAAAACCCCCAGGCACAATCGAGTGGGAATAAAAATATGCTTTCGGTAGCATCAGATATATTTAGCAGTAGTGCAGACGGTATTATTTTTCATTAAAATAATACCGTCTCTAAAAAAAACTGCCTTGACGGTATTGTATTTCATCTAACTATTTGTTTAGCTTATATTATTTTTTTCGTAAACTTGGTATTTTTAGCCCTGCTTCAGATGAAGCAATCAATATGCCAAGCCTTCGTAAACGTGTTTCTTCTTTCTTAGCGCTCATTACCCACCAGATAGAATTTCTTTTATAGGATGGCGCTAAATTGGTTAAGAATAACCAAGCTGCATTATTTGCCATGATTTGCGCTTCATACTCTTTGGCAAGTGGCACATTTCTTTGTTCAGTAGAATAGCCTTCTGTATCGGTTCTGTTGTTAAACAGCTGCATTCCTGCTGGTCTCATCTTTCCAAGTTTGTTTAGTGCTTTTACCTTGTTTACGTTCACAGCACTCCAAACACTAGTTTTTTTACGTGGTGTAAAACGAATCTTATAGCTTTGTTTATCAATGGTTTTTCGTATACCATCAATCTACCCAAAACAAAGAGCGACATCCACCGAATTAGACCATGTAAGGCTTGCCAACCCCGTGCTTTTCCTAAAATAACCCACCCAAACTTCATTAACATCAGCATGTTCTTCTGTAAGCGGTTTTCCGCTCCCACCTTTTCCTTGATTATTTTAGCTGTTATATTCTTCATCTAATATATTGTTGAGGAGGTTTTTATGAACGTACAAAGTGAGCTTTATTTGGAGTCAATTAGTCGAGTTGAGGTTTTGGCAGGTCCAACGGGTCGTCGACGTTGGCCAGACGCGTTAAAATGTCAGCTTGTTTCGGAAAGCTTGGGTGTTGATGTTACGGTACGGGAAGTCGCTGAACGTCATGGAATCGCGCCTAACCGCTTGTCGACATGGCGTAGTTTAGCAAAACGCGGTAAATTACATGATCCATCTCTGGTAAGCTCAGCGTCTGAGATTCCCACATTTGCAAATATTATTTTACC
>JABSRY010000153.1 GCA_013214985.1 Hyphomicrobiales bacterium | reverse complement strand
GGTAGTACGGTTGCAGGGTCGGTAACGCCTTGGGGCACATCCACAATGAAGGCCACCATGCCAATCATTAGTAAGGGTGCGGTTTCGCCCAATGCGCGTGCCATGCCAATAATGGCGCCCGTAAGCGCACCTGGCATTGCAAGGGGCAACACATGGTGTAAAATGGTTTGCATTTTAGAAGCGCCAATGCCTAAAGCCGCTTCGCGTATCGAAGGCGGTACTGATTTTAGAGCAGCACGTGTGGTAATGATCACCGTAGGTAATGTCATTAATGATAAAACCATACCGCCCACCAAAGGTGCGCTACGCGGCATGTTGAAAAAGTTAAGAAACAAAGCCAAGCCCAGCAAACCAAAAACAATGGAAGGCACGGCGGCCAAGTTGTTAATATTAACCTCAATAAAATCGGTCATTTTATTGGGGGTTGAATATTCTTCAAGGTATACCGCGGCTAATACACCGAGTGGAAAGCTCAATATTAAAGTGATTATTAGCGTAAAGAATGAACCCATAACGGCGCCGCGAATACCCGCATCTTCTGGTGAGCGGCTATCGGCATATTTAAAGAAATCCCAGTTAAAACGGCGCTCTAATTTACCGTCGGCTTGAAGTTGGTCGACCCAAGCAATTTGTTGGTCATTTAGGCGTCTTTTGCTCTCGTCAACATTGCGGTTTATAAAGCCTTTAATGAGGCTATCCACATCATCGGATGATTTTACCCATATATCCTGTTCGGTGCCGATGAAACTCAAATCGGGTATATCGCCCTCTAGTAGTTTCTTTGCCATATGATAACCCGCTTCGCTTGAAACTAGCCGTTTAAGCCGCTTTTTATCTTTGCGTTTTTTAACATCGGGAAACTCGGCATAAATACCATTTCGAACAATTTTTTGAAAATTGGCTTTACGAATATTGACGATATTACGCTCACCCTTTTTATCGATGGTTTTTTCGGTATATTTAACGCCGATTTTAATATAAGTCTGCGTGAAAGCGGGCACAGCGCTGATGCTAATGGTAACTAACATAATGGCTAGAAAACTAAGCGCAAACAAGATGGCCGCAAAACCATAAGCTTTAAAGCGGCGCTCGGCTGCATAGCGTTTTTTAAGATGTGCGGCGCGTATTTGCGGAGTACGGGTAATATCAGTCATATTTTTCTCTATATTTGCGTACAACTATTAGAGCTAGAATATTTAAGCCCAGTGTAATGATGAAGAGTACAAAACCAAGGGCAAAGGCTGCCAAGGTTTTGGGGCTATCAAATTCTTGATCGCCAACTAACAAGGTTAAAATTTGCACAGTAACGGTGGTAACCGCTTGAAACGGGTTTGCCGTTAGGTTGGCGGCTAAGCCCGCTGCCATAACCACAATCATGGTTTCGCCAATCGCGCGGGATGTGGCTAATAATACCGAACTCACAATGCCTGGCAATGCGGCAGGCAAAAGCACTAATTTAATGGTTTCGCCTTTGGTGGCACCCAACGCATAAGAGCCATCCCGCATGGTTTGAGGCACGGCATTAATAACGTCATCCGATAAAGACGAAACGAATGGAATGATCATAACACCCATGACCAAGCCCGCCGCCATGGCGCTTTCGGATGAAATTTCTAAACCAAATTCAAAGCCCCAACCGCGTAGCAAAGGCGCGACGCTTAATGCAGCAAAAAAACCGTAAACAACGGTGGGTATGCCCGCAAGGATTTCGAGCAATGGCTTTGCCCAGCTTCTAAACCTTGGCGTTGCATATTCGGACATATATATGGCCGAGAACAGGCCAATAGGTACAGCAATAACCATGGCAATTGCGGTAATTAATAACGTACCTGTAAAAATGGGTACAGCACCAAACGAGCCAGAACTTGCCACCTGATCTTCGCGCAATGCAATTTGGGGTGACCAATGCAAGCCAAACAAAAATTCAGTAAAAGAAACCATGCCAAAAAACCTTACGGTTTCGAATATCAGCGAAATAACCACACCAAACGTGGTAAGTACCGCCACCAATGAAGATAGTAGCATGATGATCGAGAATATATACTCAACCTTGTGACGTGCAACAAAGCGTTGCGCAATTTTGCGTTGGCTAACCACAAGCCCAATAATAGCACCCGATATAATAAGTATCATGCCCGAAGTATGGCTTAAACTACTGATATTTTTATAAGTTTCAACAACACCTTTTAGGTTGTCGGCCACTTGCGCGTTGCTGTTTTCTGCTGCACGTCTGATAGAGGATTTTAAGAGCTCCAATTTATCGGCAGAGAGGGCTAACGCTTCGGTATCTAATTCTTTTTCTAGCAGGATAGACAAAATACTTGGCTCTAGAAACAGCCAAATAAACAATAATAATAAGCTAGGAATACCGCACCATAATGCCACATAAGTACCGTGAAAACCAGGCAAAGAATGCAGTTTATTTTCGGGTAACTTACTTGATGTTGCTGGCTTTAAAGCCTTAGCACGCTTATTGCCTACATAATAACCAACTATAATCAAACAAATGATGAGAGCCAGTAAAGTCAGATATGACATATAATCAGTCCAGTAATAATTATCATAATCTTTTTACGCATAATTTACCAAAAAATCAAAGCCTATTGGTGAAAATTGAACTTTTTCTAATCATAAAAGCGGGTAAAACTGAGTTTATCAATTATACCCGCTTAAATAATATTCAATCTATTCAGCGTCTAAGTTAACTATTGTTAAGTTTTCTGCGTTTGAAATAATTTCTTCAAGCGTGTCTTCATCCAGTGGAATTAGGCCTTTATCTAAAAGATAACCGTCTTCCCCCATGGCTTTTTCGCTTAAATATTCTTCGGTAAATTCTTTAAGGCCAGGAATGATACCAATATGTTCTTTTTTCACATAATAATATAATGCCCGTGAGATGCCGTATGAGCCATCCGCAATATTATCAAAACTAGGCTCTGCACCATTGATGGTCGCGCCTTTAATTTGATCTGCATTTTGGTCTAAAAATGAAAACCCAAAGATACCAAGCGCACTATGATTGGCTTTAAGCTTTTGAACAATTAGATTATCATTTTCGCCCGCTTCGATAAATGCACCATCTTCGCGAATACCATGTGCAACCGCTTTGAATTTTCTTTTGTCAGATTTTTTAAGCGCTGCAAGTGTTTCAAACTGCACTGCGCCGCCTTCCATAGCCAGTTCAACAAATGCATCTCGCGTGCCAGATGTTGGGGGTGGGCCTAAAACTTCGATTTTTGTATCAGGTAGGCTTGGGTCGATATCAGACCATTTTTTATAGGGGTTATCGATTAACTTACCTTCGGCATTGGGTAATACTTTTGCAAGCGCCATAAAAATTTGTTTTTTAGTTAATATAAAAGTGGCAGCTTCTGCGGCATTGGCAAGCACAATACCATCAAAACCGACTTTGATTTCAACGGGGCTAATGCCATTTTTTACACAATTTTCAACTTCTTTAGCTTTAATACGGCGAGAAGCATTTGCAATATCAGGATGGCGCTCACCAATGCCAGAGCAAAACAACTTCATGCCGCCGCCTGTACCAGTAGCTTCTACAACTGGGGTTTTAAAACCACTAGTTTTACCAAATTTTTCGGCAACTAATGATGAGAATGGGAATACTGTAGATGAGCCTACAATTTGAATTTGATTACGAGCAAATGCAGTTGTTGTCATTAATGGCAACATAAGTGCGGCTGCGGCTATTAGTTTCATCGATGTTTTCACGATTGTCTCCCTAAAGACTTTTAGTAATATATACATTATTCAAATAGCCAAACAGTTTATATGCTTTGCTATGATTTGGACTATAATATGCATATATTACAGTTTTATGACAGGTAGAAAAAACCACTGCTAATTAATTTTATTAAAGCAAACTTCTACATTGGTGCCTTTGTCTAGCTGGCTTTTAAAAGATATTTTTGCATTATGGCGCTGGGCAATATGCTTAACAATAGCAAGCCCAAGCCCCGTACCATTGGTTTTTGGCATATTAGATACCCGATAAAAACGCTCGGTTAGGCGGGGTAAATCCCGTTTTGGAATGCCACGCCCAAAATCTTTAATGGATAAAATTATGGTTTGTTTCTCAGTATTTTCGCTAAGATTTATTATAACTTTACTCTCATCTAATTCTTTGCGAATGCCATATTTAAAGGCATTATCTAACAAATTATTAACCAATTGAATAAGCTGGTCCTTATCGCCTAATATATGCGCGTTTTTCACTTTATTTTCAAAACTAAGAATAATTTTTTTATCTTCAGCCAAGGGTTGTTGGCTGATAATGCAATGTTCTATAACCTCGTTTAGGTTTATTATGTCTTGCGGTTTTGAATGGATATTCATTTCGATTTTACTAAGCGACAAAAGATCATCTATCAGCCTTGTCATTCTTAATGCCTGTTCTTGCATTATACCTAAGAATTTTGCTTGAACTTTTTTATCATTCTGCGCGGGGCCTTGCAGGGTTTCAATGAAGCCGCTAATCGAAGCCAATGGGGTGCGCAATTCGTGGCTGGCATTGGCAACAAAGTCGGCACGCATTTGTTCTATTTTCTGGTCTTTGGTTAGGTCTCTTAATGTAAAGGAGAAAAATGTTTTATCGTTAGTTATAATCGGCGCGATATTTAACCAAAAATGCCGTTCAATATTGCTTGATATTGTAAAATTAAACTGAGAAGGTTTTTTACTGGCCTGTACCTGCTCATATAAGGCCAAAATTTGTGGCGCTCTAATCAGCGTCGAGAAATGTTGGCCAATAAGGTTTTGCTTGGCTCGATCATTGGCTATATTGGCAAATGCGTCAATAAGGGCTTGGTTCAAATATAAAATATTACCCGTTTCAGATAATATTAAAGTCGGAAAAACTTGTGCTTCAACCAGTGTTTCGATGTCTAAAGGCAGGGCTTTATATATAATATTTGCATTGTCGAGTGTTTTAGCGGCTTTTATCTGCCCTGATTTTTGATAGGCATATAAAATAATGGCACCAAACAAACTGAGTATCAGCCAAATAAGCCAAAGCCTATTGTTAATAGCCTGAGTTAAAACCGCCATCAATATTAGAATGCCGCAAAGAATTAGAAAATTTAGTTTTATGAATTTGAATATTTGCATAATGTCGCCGAATTAAATTTCTATGCTTATAGCATAAGCAATTTAACAGTTTTATAAACCACACTTATTATGTTTTGGGTTAATTTATCAACATTTCAACCAATGTGTTTAGTGGGTCAGAGCGGAGTTTCTGATCGACCATTTTAATATTTAGCGATTTACCACTGCTAAACCTTTGTTTAAAAGGCGCAACTAATTCGCCGCTCTTTATATAGGGCGCGACTAAAATATCATGCCCAATTAATATGCCTGCACCATTTCTAGCTTCATCTATAGCCAAGCTATATAAAGAAAAATGCGCACTATTTTTTAGGTTGGATAATTTAGGTGCAAATTCTTGACACCAATCATGCCAATCATCTGCCCATGTGGCATCAAATAACCATGTTTCATTTTCTAAATCTTGAAAACGTTTAAGCCGTTTGGCAATTTGGGGCGTGCAAACGGGGTGTATAATGTCATCGGCAATAATTTGTGTGGTTGGGCTGGGCGTTGCATGGTCGATAAATAAGCTAATATTAAAAACGTCGCGCGATAAATTGGGCGCAGTCTCTAACGCGGTGATGGATAGGGTGAATTCAGGCAAAGTCGCCCGAATTAGCGGCAGTTTGGTAGGTAACCACAATTGTGCAATAGAGGGTAAGGCTGCAATATGCACGTTGGGTTGATGTTGCCCTTTACGCAATTTATGAAAAACATCGCCCATTTGGTCAAACACGATGGATAAATCATCGGCTATTTCTTGGCCAAATTGGGTGAGTAATACACCTTGGCTACGCCGCTCAAATAAGGCTATGCCTGCCCATTCTTCTAAGGTCTTTATATGTTGAGAAACCGCGCCCGAAGTGACTGACAACGCATCGGCCGCTTTGCTAAAGCCGCCAAGCCGAGTTGCGGCCTCAAATGCGCGGAGTGAATTTAATGGTGGCCCTTTAGGGCGCTTTGGCGAAACTGACATATACTACCCCTAGTTTTTCTACCTCTAAAAATAGCATAACTGGTTTGCGCCTGCAATAAACCATTTGTAAACTAGGGTAATTATACCTAAGGAGGAGATGGCATGATGAGCTGTAGGCGGCCAATGCTTTCAATTTATGTTATATATTGGAAGAGGCGGATAGGCATCA
>JABSRY010000152.1 GCA_013214985.1 Hyphomicrobiales bacterium | reverse complement strand
TAATATTATAAGTATGCCCATCAAGCGATGTACCAATGGGTGCAATAACTGGGATAATATTACTTTCAAGAAAAGTGTCTAAAATACCTGTATTGACTTGTTCAACTTCGCCAACAAAACCAAGATCAAGTACCTTTTCAATATTGCTATCTGGATCGATTTCAGTTTTTGCAAGTTTTTTTGCAACAATCATATTGCCATCTTTGCCGCACACACCAACCGCGCAGCCACCTGCTTCGTTAATAGATGCCACAATTTGTTTGTTAATATTGCCTGCTAACACCATTTCGACAATTTCAATAGTCTCTTCGGTGGTGACGCGCAGCCCGCCTTTAAACTCACTTTTAATGTTAAGCTTTTTTAGCATCTCGGCAATTTGTGGGCCACCGCCATGCACAACAACGGGGTTAACACCGCTTTGTTTAAGCAACACAATATCTCGAGCAAATTGTTTGGCCAAAAGTGGGTCACCCATGGCATGCCCGCCATATTTTACCACGACCGTTTTATTATCATAACGCTGCATATAGGGCAGGGCTTCGGATAAAAAATGCGCCATTTCAAAATGTTCATGTTTGGTATTGCTCATTATATCACTCAATATTACTAAAATTTAAAATTCAATTTAAACAATTTATAACTAACAAGCGTTAAAAAGGCTTTAAATTAGGCGCATCATTTCGGCACGTAACTCGGCTAATCCCCAAGATTTAGCGCTGGATGTTGCCATAATATATGGGTGGCAAGCACGACGTTTAGATAATATATCTTGAGTTTGGGTAAATAATTTATCTTGCTCGGGCATGGGTACTTTATCGAGTTTAGTCAGCACAACTTGATAAGATACAGCAGATGAGTCGAGCATTCTCATAATCTCAATATCGTTAGATTTAACCCCATGTCTGCTATCAATTAGCATAAAAACACGTTTTAATTGTACGCGGCCACGTAAATAGTCGCGGATTAGCGCATTCCACGCATAAATTTCGGTTTTACTGGCTTTTGCGTAGCCATAGCCTGGCATATCGACCATTTGTAAATGTTTATTAAGGTTAAAAAAATTAAGCTCGCGTGTGCGGCCTGGTGTATTGGATGTTCGAGCCAAAATTTTACGATCGGTTAGAGCGTTAATTAAGCTAGATTTACCCACGTTAGAGCGGCCAGCAAGTGCAATTTCAGTTATACTTGTGTTGGGAAGGCCTTCCATATCAACCACGCCTTTTACAAACTCGCAATCGGCTTTAAAAGCCACCCGAGCAGCTTCTAGCTCGGGTTCTTCATATTTGTCAAAGGGGCCTAGTTTAAAATTTTCGTAAGACATTTAAGCCCCTTATAAAGTAATTTTCTTGGCAATATTAAGCTTATTTAGTTTCTTCAGCAGTTTTGCCTTTGAAGATACCCACAATGTTATCCCATAATGCAATTTCTACATTATTTTTCTTCATAATATAAGCTTGCTGAAGAATGCCCAAGAAGTTTGACCATGTCCAATAAATCACCATACCTGCAGGGAATGACGCAAGTAGGAAGGTAAAGAATACAGGCATCCAACCAAATACCATTGCCTGTACTTTATCAGTAGGCGCAGGGTTTAAGCGCATTTGTATAAATTGGGTAATACCCATAAGGATTGGCCATACGCCGATAAGCAAAAATTCTGGTAATGAAAGTGGAATTAAACCAAATAGGTTAAACACCGATGTTGGGTCTGGTGCCGATAAATCTTGAATCCAACCAAAAAACGGTGCTTGGCGCATTTCGATGGCAATATACAAAACTTTATATAGCGCAAAGAATACTGGAATTTGCACCAACATTGGCCAACAACCTGCTAAAGGGTTTACTTTTTCTTTTTTAAACAATTCCATTTGGGCTTGTTGTAAGCGCACTCTATCATCGGCAAAACGCTCTTTTAACTTAGCAATTTCGGGTTGTAGTTTTTTCATTTTACCCATAGAAGCGTAGGATTTGCTCGCAAGTGGGTAGAATAAAGCTTTAACAACAACTGTTACGGCCAAAATGGCAAAACCAAAGTTACCAATATAACCGTTAAATATATTTAGCAGCCAGAATAGAGGCTTAGTAATGAAGTAGAAGATACCCCAGTCAATAAGTAGGTCAAATTTTTCGAAGCCATTTACATCGCGGTAAGCGGTGATGACTGAATCTTCTTTAGCACCAACAAATAAATGGTTGGTAACGGTTGTTTCGCCGCCTGCAACCACATCATGCGCAATTAGCAGATAGTCGGTTTGGAAGTTGGTTTTTTGAATGCCCGAAGCTGAAAATCTAGCGGTATATTCTTCGCCTTGTGTAGGAATAAGCGTTGCAGCAAAATATTTATCGGTAAAGCCTAACCAGCCTTTAGTAACTGTAAAGGCTTGCGTACCATCGTCACTAAGGTCTGAATAGCCAATTTCTTGTAGGCCTTCATCGCCCAATACACCAACAGGGCCTTCATGTAGGATATAAATGCCCGTTGTGTTTGGTAAACCATGGCGCGAAATCAAACCATATGGGTGCAAACTAACATTGTTACCGCTTGAGTTTTTAACGGTTTGTTTAATGCTAATTAAAAAGTTTTCATCAATAGAAAACTCACGGATAAAGCTAAGGCCAGCTTCATTGTCCCATGTTAAGGTCACAGGGGTTGCTTCGGTAAGTTTTCTACCCGACTTCACAGCCCAAAGGCTGTTGGCGTCAGGTACTTTTATACTGCCAATAGGTGCCCAGCCAAAATCGGCATAATAAGGTGCTTTGCTGCCTGATGGCGAAAAGATGGTTACGTTCGTATCATCTTCTAGTGAGATCGTATAATCGATCAAGCTAATGTCATCAACTCTGCCACCTTTTAAAGAAAGGCTACCCTTAATGCGTTTAGACGCAATTTCAATTCTCAATTTTTTACTAAATTCATCCGAAATGCTCAATGCATTAGTTGTAATCTCTGTCGTTGGTGCCGTGCCAGTGCTACTACTTTGCGGGATGTTAGTATCAGTACTATTAGAAGTGGGAGCAGAAGAAGTGCCTGATGTCTTACCAACAGATACCTGTTTAGCAATTTCAGCTGTTCTGGCTTGTTCGGCTGCATCTTTGGGGCCTTGAACTAAATATTGCCATCCAAATAAGAAGCCAAAGCTTAAGACAAGCACCAAAATTAAATTCTTATTTTCCATTCTAATTTCCTACAATTTATTAGATAGTCAAAAAGTTGCTAACTTTTAATAATATTAGAACATCTTATAACCACAAAAAGCCGATTGTTAAACTCTAAAGTGCTAAAAAAGATGATTCTTACCTATATATGTCGTAATTTTAATAAGACAAGAAGGTTATTTATGATATTTTACTAATTAACTATGTTGATTAGTATTTTTTCTAGGTTTGTGGATTTTATGCATCGCTATATTAATGTCATTTTCTAGGGTAGAGAATGCCATATCAAATATATTTTTACGGGCGATAAACACATAATCATAGCCAGATTGCGCAGTTTTTGATGCTGTATTTCTAGCCAATTCGCGCAAACGGCGTTTGGCACGGTTGCGGTACACGGCATTGCCAACTTTTTTAGATGCCGTAAAACCAAACCGCACAGGCTGATCGATAGACGATAAATGCGTACGCGCTTGCAAAACAAAACCGCGAGAAACATATTTCAGTCCCTTCGCGGCTTTTAAATAGTCTGATCTTTTTTTCAATATATACATTTTTGCAATCACTCGTGATGTTGCGGACGCATTATTGAGCAAAAAATTCTATGCAGATAAACGCTTACGCCCTTTAGAACGACGACGGGCAAGAACTTTTAAACCACCATTAGTTGCTTGACGAGCACGGAAACCGTGACGACGTTTGCGAACTAAAACGCTAGGTTGATATGTACGTTTCATTTCAATTCTCCAAAATTTGGAAATCCAATGATGCAAAGCTTCATTAGACAAATTAATAAATAGTTGAGTGGTTTATAATGGATGTTTTGTTAAAGTCAATGGAATAAGTGTTTTTGGTAGAAAAATGGCATAACTTTTAACATAAAGCATGGGTTAAATCTGGTTTGAATATGCAAGGGGTTATTGTTCATAATCTTATCACGAAAACTTGTTAAAATGTTAAGTGAACTATACAGTAAAAATTGTATATTATATTTTATCAAATAAATTAAATCCAAACAAGACGTGAAATTATGAAAATAAACATTAGAAAATTTATACCGCTCGGCATATTTATTATCATCTTTGGCGGAATATGGGCAACGGGAATACATAATTATTTTTCTTTTCAAGCCATTGCCGAAAATCAGCTTCAGCTAGAAAATTATGTTTTAAACAACCTAGTTTATTCTGTGCTTATTTTTATGCTGATATATATTGTGTCAGTTTCATTTTCACTCCCTGGTGCATCCATACTGAGTCTATTAGGCGGTTTGTTATTTGGTGGTTTTTTTGGCGGTCTTATCATTATAGTATCTGCAACATTGGGCGCTATTGGCGTGTTTTCTATTGCTAAAACCAGCATTGGCAACCTACTAAGAAAAAAAGCTGGCAAGTGGATGGAAAAAATTGCCAAAGAGTTTAATGATGGTGCGGCAAGTTACTTATTATTCTTACGCTTAGTGCCGATATTTCCATTTTTTGTGGTTAACTTAGCCCCCGCACTGTTGGGTGCAAGATTTTGGACCTATGCCTGGACAACATTTGTTGGCATTATGCCTGCAACATTTGCATATTCATTTGTAGGCGCGGGTATTGGCTCTATATTGAGCAACGAAAATGAAGTTTACCAAAATTGTATTCTTAAAAATGACAGCAATAATATATGTGAGTTTAATGTAAGCGTCGGTTCATTATTTAGCCAAGAGCTTATTAGTGGCTTAGTGGCATTGGGCGCCGTGGCGCTGATCCCAATTATACTAAAAAAATTAAAGAAAAAATCAACAGCTGACCAAGCCTAAATATAGATAGAGGAAATTATGAGCAAAATAATTTTAAACCCAGATATTTGTATAATAGGTGCGGGTTCAGGCGGGCTAAGTGTCGCCTCTGCCGCCGCGCAAATGGGCGTGGATGTTGTGCTAATCGAACGCGATAAAATGGGCGGTGATTGCCTAAATTATGGTTGTGTGCCATCTAAGTCTCTATTATCTGCTGCAAAATCAATTTATTCGCATGACAAAGCGCAAAAATATATCACCAACCATGTGCCCGCTGAGGTGAATTATTCGGCGGTTAAACAACATGTTGCCGATGTAATCGCCACCATTGAGCCCCACGATAGCGTTGAGCGGTTCGAAGGTTTAGGGGTAAAAGTAATTAAAGCTGCTGGCGAATTTGTTGATAACGAAACAGTGCATGCGGCCGATTATGTTATTAAAGCCAGACGCTTTATTATATCAACAGGTTCTTCGGCTTTTATACCGCCTATAGAAGGTTTGAGTGACGTCAATTACCAAACCAATGAGAGTATTTTTGATTTGCCCGAAAAGCCATCACATCTTACAATCATCGGCGCGGGGCCAATTGGCCTCGAAATGGCGCAAGCCCACATTCGGCTAGGTTGCGAAGTAACCGTAATTGATGCTTTTGAAATTTTGGGCAACCATCATGATTCTTTTGCCGACGTTATTATCAATCAGCTTAAAGCTGAAGGTGTTCGGCTTCTGAGCGAAGTAAGTGTCGAGAAAACTTCAGAAAAAAATGGCAAAATCATAGTCAGTGTAAAGCATACAGATGGTGCACTCGAAGACATCAGCTCAAGCCATTTATTGGTGGCAACGGGGCGCGCGGCCAATATTTCAAAACTGGGTTTAGATAAAACCGATATCGAGTATGATGGCAAGGGCGTTAAAGTGGATAACTCGCTTAGAACAGACGCCAAAAAAGTCTATGCAATTGGTGATGTTGTGCAAATAAAAGGGGCAACATTCAACCCACAATTTACCCATGTAGCAAATTATCATGCTGGCTTGGTTATTCGGTCAATATTGTTTAGACTGCCCACTAAAGTGAATTATGACTTTTTACCATGGGTTATATATACAGACCCTGAGCTAGCGCATGTTGGCCTAAATGCCGATCAGGCGAAGCAAAGATATGGCACTATTAAAATATTATCAGCCCAATATGAGGGCAATGACCGCGCCATTGCAACCGAAAAAACCATGGGCAAGGCCGAGTTTTATGTAACCACAAAAGGCCATGTGGTTGGTGCAACAATTTTGGGCGAAAATGCAGGTGAGTTAATTTCCATTTTG
>JABSRY010000151.1 GCA_013214985.1 Hyphomicrobiales bacterium | reverse complement strand
ACGACGACAACAATGTACCACTGAAGAACTTTTTGGGGTGGGCAAATTTGAATCAAATTAAAGGCGTCAGGCTATATTAACCCCTACCGCTTTGGCAACTGGTATAATTTCCTTTAAAAAGGATACTAAATTTCTTCGCAATTGCGCTTCACTAACGCCATCATATTGCATTATTAGTCCAATGACATCATCCCTAGAAAAAGAAAAGTCCGCCCCAGGCAAACCAGCAATTATATTTTTTTCCAACAATAATTGCTCTGAATTGCTTAGCGTTTTAAAATATTCTTTAGCCTTTAAAACTAAGCCTTCTGGATAATTATTTGTTGCATTTTTTCGCTTCAAAATACACACATCATAGCAAATAAATTGAACCATATCAAAGCGCAGTGCCGATCCACCGGTTGGCAATTCATACAATAAATCAGTTCTAGTCCAGTCGATAATCGGCATAAAATTATAACAAATGGTTTTAATGCCCGCTCTTGCAAGTCGGCGAATAGTCTCTTTGTAAATTTCTATATAATAAGGTGCGTCGGCGTTATTTAACTTAATCGCTTCATGCACTGGAACACTTTCTACCACTGTCCACTTAAAGCCATTTGCCTCAATATTCTGCTTAAGTTCATGAATTAGTGATTCAGGCCATGGTTTATTTTTTTCACAAGCATGCAATGCAGATACGATACCCTTCACACCAGTCTGAAAAATCTGGTTCAATGAAATAGGGTCATGCTCTCCAAACCAACGCCACGATTGCAACATAAACTCTCCAATTTCCTTATAACTTACATTAATTTAGTAACATAATTGATTCTATACAAGCTATTTGTTGTACCAGTGTAAAATTATCTAATTCAAACCGCATTCTACAAATGCTAATTTACTGATATGGTTCGATAATTATATTATTGTAAATCTTCAAAAATTTGATAATATTGTTGCAGCCACGAATTTGGTTCTATAAATAAGAGTTCACAATGCCTGCTAATAAAACACCACCGCTTCACAAAATAAGTTCAGTCGACCGATTGGTACAACAAATGAGAAGCTATATTATCAAACATAATTTAAAAACTGGCGATGGGTTGCCCTCCGAAAGAGAAATTGGCGAGTTATATGATTGTGCAAGAAACACAGTACGCGAGGCCTTCGGTGTATTGCGTGCTTATGGTGTGGTAGAAATACGGCCAAAAATCGGCGCTGTAATCGTCAACAATCACATGTCCGCAGCCCTTAATTTATTTTCTTTTCAGCTAGACATCACTAAAAATGAGTTTGTCGACATCCAAAATTTCAGGCGTTTAGCCGAAATTGGTTCATACGACGAAATCATTAAAAACATAAATGATGACGACATCGCCAAACTAAGGCAAATTAACGATCAACTCAACCAAACCACGTCTTATGACGAATTAGCAGAGATAGATTTTCAACTCCACTTTAACTTATTACAAATAAGTAACAATAAAACCGTATTAGACATTTTTCAAACAATCGGCCCCGTCATTAGAAAATTGATGAAAAACGGAAAAAATCAACAGAACAATGAGGTGTCTTATCTACAGCATTTGGATATAATAACAGCTCTCGAAAATAAGGATCGAATTGGTTTTCAATATCATATGAACACCCACCTAGACCAGGGACTAAGTTTTATATAAAACCAGCCGATAATTTTATTAGAGGATATTCTTAGTGCCCAAAGGTTAAAAAAATGAAATTCGCTCAAAAACTATTCTGCTTCATATAAATCCGCATGGTGCAATTGTTGAAAAATGTAAAATCAAATTAAATGATCACCAAGTCGTATCGCCTTTCTATTCTGCTCCATGGTTGAATGAAGCGGACTCAAACCTTCAACAAACCTCATTAATAGCAAATTTAGCAGGTGAATGGCCGTGTGTGCCGTTTGGAAATTTAAATACTGCGCTAAACTTACCAGATGATTGGCCAAATGTTAAAAATAATGAAATTGATCAATTTCCTCATGGATATGGCGCAAATAATGTTTGGAAAATTAATAAAATCTCTCAAAATATAATTGAAGCTTCGATAGAATATCCAAAGAACCATCCAATTAAAAAACTAGTTCGACGAATTGAACTTGGGTTAGAAAACAACATAATCAACTTTCAATTAGATATATTTTCTAAGCAAAAAACCGAAATTCCTTTTGCTATCCACCCGACTTTTAATATAGACAATAATTCAAGTGCTTCTTACAAATTAGAGATTGACGATGATGTCCGCGCATGGACATATCCAGTTGATTTGGAAGCCAATCAATCATTATTCAAACCCAACCAACAGAATGTTTCAATTAAAGCCATTCAAAATAATGAAGGTAATATTATAGACGTAATGTCGTTACCATTTAGCACAGAAAGTGAAGACTTATTAATGTTGGTGAATGTAAAGGGTAAAATTGGCCCTATAAACACGGTTGAAAAATACAAAATTGAGTTAAAATGGGATAACAATATACTGCCAAACTGCGTTTTATGGTATTCACAAGGCGGTAGAAAATATCCGCCATGGAATGGCCGAAATTTTGCCCTAGGCATAGAGCCTTGTGCCGCTGCGTTTGATCTTGGTAAATCTATAAGCTGTTCAAACCAAACCCCACTTGCCAATGCTGGTATAAAAACAACTATCACGCTATCACCAGAACAAGCTTTCAGCTTTAAATATTCTATAGAGATTACCCAGCTATAACAAACTATCTAATTGCCATGCCATTTAAATCAAATAAATGGCTACGGTCTAAATTAAACTTAAGCCCAAATTTATCACCAACTTCTAAAGATATATCACCATGATATCGTACGAGTATTTGGCCAATATTCTCCACATTAACATAGATATTCGAATCCGACCCCAAGCGCTCAACCACATCCGCCTCACCAATTGCATGGCCTTCATTAACACCAACAATGCTAATATGTTCTGGCCGAATGCCAAAATGCGCCACTTCATTTAAAGCGAGTGATACATCCACCTCAAGTCGTTCACCATTTTCTAAAACCAACCTATTATCGGTAAATTCGGCCTTCATAATGTTCATTTGTGGCGAGCCAATAAAATTGGCCACAAACAAATTTCGCGGTTGTTCATATAATTCTAGCGGTTTGCCAACCTGCTGAATTTCCCCTTCATTTAACACGACAATTCTGTCCGCCAATGTCAGCGCTTCCACTTGATCATGCGTTACATATATCATAGATGCCGCAAGCCGCTTGTGCAGCTTCGCAATTTCTAGCCGCATTTCAGCTCTAAGCGATGCATCCAAGTTAGATAATGGCTCGTCAAATAAAAATACTTTCGGATCCCGCGCAATAGCGCGCCCCATTGCAACCCGTTGGCGTTGCCCGCCAGACAATGCTTTAGGCAAACGCTCTAAAAGCGCGCCAAGCCCCAAGGTTTTTGCCGATTTTGCGGTTCTACCCTTAATAATCTCAGCCTTCTCGCCCCTAATTTCTAACGAGAAACCCATGTTTCTTGCCACATCCATATGCGGGTATAATGCATAAGATTGAAAAACCATTGCAACATCTCGGTCACGCGGCTCTACATCATTCACACGCACCTCTTCAATAAATAAATCACCACCTGAAATGGTTTCTAAGCCCGCAATCATCCGCAATAATGTTGATTTGCCACAACCAGATGGCCCCACTAAAACAATAAACTCCCCATCTGCGAAATCCAAGTTTATATCCCGCATGACTTCAATATTACCATACGATTTGCTAATATTTTTAAGCTCAATACGTGCCATAATTTTACCCTTTTACGGCGCCAGAGGTTAAACCCTGCACCAAATATCGTTGTATGAATATAAAAAATAAGCAACTCGGAATAAGCGCAAATACACCAGCAGCCATCATCTGCCCCCAATCGACCGAAAACTTAGAAACAAAAGTTAACAACCCAACAGGAAACGTCATCGTGTCGTTGGAGTTAATGAGCATAATTGCAAATAATAGTTCACTCCACGCCGCGGTAAATACAAACCCCAATGTTGCAGCAAGCCCGGGTAATGTTAACGGAAACACAACTTTACGTACCGCCTGAAAACGGCTGCAGCCATCTATCATCGCTGCTTCTTCTAAATCCTTGGGTATGCCATCAAAAAACGATTGCATTAAAAAGGTTGCAAATGGCACATTAAAAGCCGTGTAAACTACAATTAAGCTGGTTAATGTGTTCAGCAAACCTAGCCCCGCAATAATTTTATATATAGGCGCGATAATTATTAACAATGGAAACATCTGCGTAATTAGCATAATGCCAATAATTACTTTCTTGCCCCTAAAGTTAAACCTAGAAAACGCATAACCAGCAGCAGCTGCTATAATAGTTGTAATTGCAGCCGTACCAAAAGAAACGATAATGCTATTTTTAAAATAAACCAAAAAGTCAGTCAGTAAAATTACCGATTTAAAATTATCAAAAGTATATTCCGACGGCCAAAGCGCAATACCATCCGTATAAATTAATTTTTCAGGAGTAACTGATATTTTAAATAACCAATATAATGGAAATAGTGCAAAAGCCAAATAGCAGGCAAGCGCAAGATATTTCCCAATAGTTAAAGCTAAATTTGGTTTAGAAATAACACTCATAAGTTAGTTTACTCTCACGAATTTTTGACGCATTTTTAATAACAAGGTTGCGAATAATAATAGCAACACCAATAAAACAACCGATACCGCAGACGCATAACCAAAATCCAACTTTTTAAACGCAGTCGTAAATATATAGGTCGAAAGAATTTGCGTCGAGTTTGCTGCCCCCCCGCCCGTCATCACATAAATAAGGTCAGCAAAATTCGCTATCCAAACCGTCCGCAGCATAACCGTAATCACAATCATCGGCGCTAAAAATGGCAAGGTGATTTTAGAAAATATTTGCCATTTGGATGCCCCATCAATGGCCGCCGCTTCATACATTTCATCGGGTATTGATTGTAAGGATGCAAGCAAAGTTATGGCAAAAAAAGAAATGCCAAACCATACATTGGCAATAATCGGGCCAAACAGCGCAAAGTCAGGGTCAGCCAATATATTATAAGGCTCGTCCAACATGCCCAATGATACAAACCAATGGGGTAGAGGCCCAATAACTGGGTTAAACAACCATGCCCATATTAAAGCCGATAAAAAAGTAGGCACCGCCCAAGGTAAAAATATTAAAGCTTGAAAAACTTTGCGCCCATGAAACCCTTGTTTGAGCAATAATGCCAAACCCAAACCTAAAGAAAATTGTAATAATACGGAGCCAAATGTCCACCAAAATGTATTTTTTAGTGCAATAAAAAACTTACGATCAGAATATATTTTTTCAAAATGCTCAAAACCTATCCATTCTACATCACCTGGGTTAAACAGATGCATCGATTGAAAAGCATAAGATATGCCAATAACCAACGGGGTAAATATCACCAAGCATATAAGTATAATGCTCGGCGATAAATACAAATATGGCTCGGCAATTTGTTTTATTTTACCAGTTGTGCGCCTCCGACCTAAGTCGGAAGCACTTATTGTAAGTTTGTCAACGCTCATTGAGATTTTTTCCATTTTGCGTATTCAACATTTAAAAACTCTGCCCATTCATCAGCCATTTCTTTGGCACTACGTTGGCCAAGCAAGGCTTCTTGCGAAGTTTCAAGCGCTATCGTCGAGCTAAAATAACCCCATTTTTCTAAATATGTTGGCATAATCGTTGGTACATATTCAGCATTGTTAAGCTCAGTAAACCAGCCTTTAAACTGCTCAGTTTTAAAATGCGGGTCTTGGTCTGCACCTTTATGTACAGGTATGACCCCAACACGCTTTGCCCAAGTTTTATTTTTTTCTGGGCTAGATAAATGCGATACTAAATCCCAAGATTTGTCTTTTTCTGTCGATGAATTAAACACCGACCATCCCACATAACCAATCGTCGGAAACGCTTTTCCAGCTGGGCCAACAGGCATTGGTATAACCGCAAAATCATCCGCACTCATGCGTTCAGCAATCGCTATTAATGCATCTGGGTCTTGGTCTAAAAACGCACATGTACCCGAATAAAAACCAGCTACAATTTCGTTAAATCCCCAATTAACCGATGCCTTTGGCGCATAACCTTTTTGGTACATGTCCATTAAGAACTGAATGCCCTCAATCGAGCCTTTTTCATTCATTCGGCTTTTACCATCTTCAATGAAGAACCCCGCCGCAAGCAGCGGGGTATCAGAAGATTGAGAGCTGCTT
>JABSRY010000150.1 GCA_013214985.1 Hyphomicrobiales bacterium | reverse complement strand
AGCAGGGCTTAACGCACCGTCTATAACTGAATATTGCAAAACCTCGTTATGGCTGCCGTTGGCAAGCGGAATAGATTGGTCTAATAAATTTTTCGCCCATTCAATTACATTTGCACCATGTTTAGCATCGTACTCACCTGCCTTGGGTTTAGTTTCTAAAATATCGGTGCCATATAAGGCATCATATAAACTGCCCCAGCGTGCATTAGCCGCGTTTAGAGCAAAGCGCGCGTTTAAAACAGGTACAACCAATTGCGGGCCTGCCATGTTGGCAATTTCGGGGTCGGTATTCTCTGTGCTGATGGTAAATGCGTCAGGCTCTTCTACTAAATAATCGATCTCTCTTAAAAACTCTATATAGGTTTCTTGCTGGCCATTTGGGTTGGCCTTATGCCATGCGTCTATAGCTGCTTGCAACTCAAGCCTTATGTTTAGCAATTCTTGGTTTTTGGGGCTAAATTCATTAAAAATTTTGGCACAACCGTTCCAGAATTGATCGCTGCTAATACCCGTACTTGGCAGGCATTGCTCATTTATAAACTTTACTAACGGTATGGCTACATTTAGGCCATTTTTATTGATAAAAGTCATATCACACTCTTTACTGATGTTTTATGGTGGTTTGACCACTCTTATTATTTTGTAAATAATTAACAAAATTCACTCAAATAGCAAAGAAGTTTATGAATTTTGGGTTTTTATGTAAATAATTTACTGTAAACAATTGTAAAGATGTAAATTGATGTAAATTGAAATAGCATCACGCATTTTGACAAAAATTTATGTGTTCTCAAAAAACAAAATTTGGGCGTTTAATCTTAAAGTATAAGACAAAAATACTTGAAATTAAGTTTTTTGGTTATCATCTCTAATTTGTTACTGAAGCAATTATCAACTTACTTAAGGAGACATAATGAACAACACGATTTTAATTACAGGCGCATCCTCTGGTATAGGCAGAGCTACTGCAGAGCTATTTCAAAATAAGGGTTGGAATGTAATTGCAACTATGCGTGCGCCTGATAAAGAAACAGAGCTTACTAAATTGGACAATGTTCTGGTAACAAGATTAGATGTGACCGATGAAAACTCTATTCATAACGCGGTAAAAGAAGGCATTGAGCGGTTTGGAAAAATCGATGTGCTGTTAAATAATGCGGGATATGGTGCCGTGGGCCCGCTTGAGGCTTTTTCGATGGATGCAGTAAGGCGACAATTTGATACCAATGTCATTGGTTTAATTGCAGCAACAAAAGCTGTCCTACCCCATATGCGAGCTGCTAAAGCTGGCACAATAGTCAATGTCAGCTCCATTGGGGGTAAAATGACATTCCCACTATTATCGTTATATCATAGCACAAAATTTGCGGTAGAAGGGCTATCTGAGTCTATGCATTATGAGTTAGAAGCTGCGGGTATTAAAGTAAAAATTATTGAGCCTGGTGCCATTAAGACAGACTTTGCAAGTCGCTCAATGGACTATGTAAATGATGAAAACATGACCGAATATAAACCAGTTGTCGACGCTATGTCGGCCATGATGGGGCAATCAATGGAAAATAACGCATCTGAACCGATTGTGGTTGCAGAGGTGATTTGGGATGCGGTGACTGATAATAGCGACAAGTTACGTTACACGGCTGGCGCCGATGCGGTAGAATATATGGCAAACAGAGACAAAAGTGATGACGAAACGTTTATTGGTGGCGTGAAAGCTCAGATGGGCCTTTAGATATTGATCGATTAATTGGGTTCGAATTATCATTCGAGCCCAATTAAGGTTTTATTGTAAATATTTCATTAAAACATAGCCCTACTTAACTTTATTGCTTTTCTGATCGTTAATTCAAATGCTATAATATTAAAGACTATTCGCTGCATCATAGTTGACGAGACAGACAATCAGATTTTGGGTAATAAAATGAAACGGCGTGAATTTTTAACAATGTTAATCATGGGGGCAGCGGGTAGTTTTATGCCCTGGCGCGGTGCTCAAGCTGCCGCTTCGCCGTTAAAGGGCTATCTGCGTACGAATTGGAGCCAAGACCCCCACACATTTGGGGCATACTCCTATAATGCAAAAGGTGCGCTTAAAGACGATCGAGCGACCTTGGGTGCGCCAATTAACGGGCGGGTTTATTTTGCTGGTGAGGCAGTGCACCCAACGCAAAACAGCACTGTACATGGCGCCTATAAAAACGGTATTTCGACCGCGCAAGATGTTTTAAACTCTCAAAATACCAAAAACGCCGACGCAACTCACATTGCGGTGATTGGGGCGGGTATCAGCGGCTTGGCGGCCGCAAAAACACTTGCTGATGCGGGTAAATCAGTGACAGTTTTTGAAGCCCGCGACAGGATAGGTGGGCGTATCTGGACCGATAATTCTTTAGATATTCCGTTAGACATGGGGGCCAGTTGGATTCACGGTGTCAACCACAACCCAATAACAGAGCTAGCCCGTCAGGCGCATGCAAAAACACTTATTACGGACGAAAGTTATATTATTCGAGGTAATAATGGCCGACTGATCGAAGATGTGGATGCGCCCGATTGGCTCGAAAACGTAATATCGATACAACATGACTCTGGCGCTGATACCAGCGATCTTAACCTACACGCATATAATGATGAAGAAGAATATGCAGGTGAAGAAGTAATTTTCCTCGCAGGATATGCAAGCATTCTTAGCACGCTTGAGGGTAATTATACGGTTAAAAAATCAACAAAAGTTACCATGGTTTCGCATGGCCAGAGCGGTGTCAAAATTAACGCCACAGGTGGAGAATATGCCTTTGATGCGGTGATCATAACACTACCGCTTGGCGTTTTAAAAAGAAATATTGTTACTTTTGAACCCGAATTACCCAAGCAAAAACGACAAGCGATAGAACGGTTAGGGATGGGCACGCTCGATAAACTCTACCTGCTATTTGATGAACCTTTCTGGGACAAAGATGCGACTTGGATCATCACTCCAGAAAATGGGCTTCCAAGGGGACATTTTAATCAATGGCTCAACCTGTATAAATACCTAGATTTGCCCATTATTCTAGCTTTTAACGGTGGCCCTCCCGCGATTGAGTTATCAGAGCTAACTGACGAAGACATCGTTAAGCGTGCCGTTGCATCGCTAAGAAACTCTTATTCGTAACGTACGCACTCAAAGCAACAGCTTGCCGACGTAATATTCATTATGTTTGGTAAGTGGTGCACCACTGATGATGAAAATGGGTACTGGATTGAGTCAATTTCAATTTAATAAGATCTGATGTTTATAAATTTGATAATTGACTTTTTTCCAGTGCCCTCTACGCAAGAGATCATTGCGGTGGAATATTTTGATTTAAAGAAAAGAAATTGCTGGGATCATATTTGGTTTTCACGGACTTCAGACGGGTGTAAACATCTTCACCATAAGATGCGCGTAGCAAATTCTCATGATTGTCAGTTTGGCTTAAAAAATTCAAATAGGCACGTCCACTGGTGCCCTCGGCCATTTCGTCCCAGAACTCCTGCGTCCAATTCATGGCTGCGCTCGATTTCGCAGAATCCGTCCACGAGGTGTCGATGCTCATCAAAAAGTCGGCATCTCTACCACCTAGTGGCGAATCCTTTGCCGTAAAACTACTGCCGCGTCCGCCTAAATGTCGTATCGCCATCAATGTCCAAGGGTCGGGACGATTTTTCGCACGGGCGACAATGGCGTCAATAGATGCATTTGACAACTCATCCATAAAAAGTGATTTCCAATAATTAAGCCGCTTTTCCTTGCTGGAAAAATAAGGGTCAAACGCTTGCTGCACAGCCGCGTAAGGAATGGGGCCGCTCAAATCAAACAAAGGTTCGCCTAAGTCTCTTAATGGCTGAATGAATTCCATCGCCTCATCCTCAGGACCGCAATAAACACCGGTAGGAATCGCCACAGGTTTACCATGAAAATCAGGTGGAAAATTTTCATGCGCTGGGATGCTCCACAGCGTGAAGTTTCCGGTAAACTTATCCGGAGCAGATTTCATATGATCACGCCAAAAACGCATAATTTCTGCTGCATTTTCCATCGGGTAAAATGGCGCGCAAAAAGTAACCATATTGCCAATCTGGTGGGCTTTGAATTTGAACGACACAACGATTCCAAAGTTACCGCCGCCGCCTTTTAACGCCCATAATAAATCTGGGTTTTGCGCTTCACTTGCGGTAACCAAATCGCCCTCAGCCGTGATGATATCCATAGAAATAAGGTTGTCGCATGCAAACCCGTGCAATCTGGTTAGCCAACTGTGCCCACCACATAATGTTAAGCCGCCAATGCCGGTTTCGGATACAATCCCTAACGGAACTGCAAGGCCAAATAACTGTGTTTCTCGGTCAACATCGCCAATTGTTGCCCCGCCCTCAACCCGAACGCTTTGATTTAAAACATCGGTATGCACCGCATTCATACGGCCAAGGTCAATCACCATGCCATCATCGCAAGTTGCATTGCCGGCAACATTATGCCCACCACCTCTAACGGCGACCAAAAGCTTATGAGTGCGCGCAAATCGAACAGAATGCATAACATCTGCAACCCCCATACATCTGACGATGAATGCAGGTTTTTTATCAATACTGGCGTTCCAAACAGACCGAGCTTGGTCAAATTCAGACGAGACATCAGTTATGCATTTTCCGTGCAATTGGGCGGTAAAGTCAGCAAGGGCAGTTTCTGAAATGGTTATATTGGTCATTGAGAATTCCTTATTTTCATTTTGAATTATTATTTTTCTTCCATGCAGTAATCCTGTGCCGAGTCTTAGAATATGTCTACTACTGTAAATGTAGTAGCTTTATAGTTGCATATTGATATATGCTCAAATCATGAGAACACACGGACAATACTGCCCTCTGGCTCGCGCAGCCGAAATATTATCAAACCGCTGGTCGCTTTTGATGCTACGAGACCTCACTTTAGGGGTGACACGTTTTAGCGATTTGCAAAAAGGCGTGCCGCTCATGTCCCCGTCACTATTATCGAAACGTTTGAAGGAATTCGAATCTTTTGGCTTGGTCGATAGAATAAAAGAGGGAAATAGCTATATATACATAGCCACCCCCGCAGCTTTAGAGCTGAAACCAGTTTTATATTTGCTCGCCGCGTGGGGACAACGATGGATTCGTAACAAAATATTTGAGGATGACTTAGACGTAAATCTCATTATGTGGGATGTAAGTCTGCGGATCGACCCAAAAAAATTCCCAGAAGGGCGGCATAACATCGCTTTCGAATATAGTGATGGCGCAGCCTTGAATAAGGATGATTGGGAATTTGATAAATGGTGGCTGGTGCTTCAAGACGGAAAAAGCGAATTGTGTTTGAGAGACCCAGGATTTGATGTTGATTTATACATATTGACCGACCTGAAAACCATGACCCACCTTTGGATGGGCGATATTTCACTTCAAGAAGTTCAAGATACGGGCTTGCTTGAATTACAAGGATCAAAAACACTTATTGATACCATGCCATACTGGTTTGCGCTTTCCACTCACGCCGGTTACGCCAGACCACCTGCACCGTTAGATATAGAAGAATTTCTAAAATCATCCGGAATTATACCCACTCCCTAAATTAACTCCAATTAGACAGTAGAATATTAAACAGATGTTTCTGGTGCACCTAGACACACTTGAAGCGAACTTAAGTAGCCCTTCCGAACGCATCAAATCCAGCAAAACACTAAGTCAACTTTTTGATGAATTATCCGATTGGAATCACATATTGCAAAATATTCAGATTGGCAAAATATTGGACAATCCTGAGCCATAAAACCGTTCTGCAATCCACCCATTAATAATCAATAAATGTGCACTCTAAATTCCATTCATCTCGAGCGGAGTTTTTTTATGCCTGAAAGGTAAAGCTTGAACAACCAACAAAGCGCCCTGCCCCGATTTCTGTCCGCGTGACGGAATCCGAGCGTGTTTTGTTGAAAAATTTTGCCAAAGCGGCAGGCATGTCCATTTCTGCATATATTAAATGGCGTGTGCTTGCAGCAGATATGCCCAAGCCAAAATCACGCGGCAAAGCTCCAATAAAGGATTTTACTGCATTGGGGAACATTCTAGGTGAATTAGGCCAATCAAAAATTGCCCTCAATTTAACGCTTCTTGCAGAGGCCGCAAAAAGCGGAAGCCTGCCTGTTACCTTAGAAACAGAAGCAGAGTTATTAAGAGCGACCGCCGTTATACTCTGAGTCTTTGAAACTCCGAATATTGTGTTGACGTTTTGATTTAAATAGATTCTCTATTGATTATGATAC
>JABSRY010000015.1 GCA_013214985.1 Hyphomicrobiales bacterium | reverse complement strand
TTCAAACTCGCTAATGCGCGGAATAAGCCACCTTGTACCAAACCCTGGTAATGTTGCAATGCGCAGGGCAGTTTTTCTATCGCCTGCGGCAATGGCTCTAAAAACAGTTTGGCGTATGCGTTCTAAATCTATAGACAATTCTTTAGCAAAAATAGCGCCCGCTTCGGTTAATACAACGCGGCGCCCAACGCGCCTAAATAAATCAAACCCCAACGCATATTCGAGTTCTTTAATTTGTCGGCTAATGGAGCTTTGGGTTAAATGCAACTCTTCTGCCGCTTGGGTAAAGCTTTCGTGGTGGGCAGCGCTTTCAAAACAGCGCATTGTTGTCAGCGATGGAATAACCTGCTTGGGGGGTCTATCCTGCATAAAAAAGCCTTGTTCATTTGTTTAGGCCACTCGTTAAATGCCATATTGTGAAATTATAAACATAATATACCGTAAATATTTACAATTGAAATTGTGTTTCTGTTTTTTTGCTGTTAAGTTTTCAAAATGACAATAATAAAAATTAACAATAAACAAATACGTAAACTTTGGTTGCATACAAACGGTCTTGCCAAAAGCCCTACAGGTGCGCTTGATTTAATGCAAATCATTAAAACGTTAGGCTTTGTACAAATTGACTCTATACAAAATGTAACGCGGGCGCACCATCATATATTATGGTCGCGTAACCAAAATTATAGGGAACATATGTTAGATGATCTGCTTAAATCTAAGCAACAAATCTTTGAACATTTTACCCATGATGCATCGATATTACCCGTCGAATTTTACCCAATGTGGCAACGGCAGTTTAAACGAAAAAAAGTGCAAATCGAAAATTATAATTATTTTAAAACCATGCTAAATAAGACAGAACGCCAAGAAATTAAGGATAGAATAGCCGCAGAAGGTGCCTTATCAACCAAAGCGTTTAATACAAAAATTAAAGGCAAAAAACAAATGTGGTCTAGGCCACCCCACAAATTGGCACTAGATTATATGTGGTATATTGGCGAATTATCGACATCGCACCGTACTAATTTTAATAAATATTATGATTTAACCGAAAATATTATTCCGAAATATATTCTAGATCAAAATATAACAGATTCAAAACAAATAGACTGGTTATGTACAGTAGCACTTAGCCGCTTAAATGTCGGCACACTAAAAGACATTAAATGTTTTTGGGAGGCGGTAACAACAGAAGAGGTCAAAAACTGGGCAACAGATAACCCCGATAAATATGTGAATATAAAGTGGCAAACTGCAGATGGCAAATGGTTAGATGCGGTAGCAACGGCGGATATTGAGCAAAAACTTAGCGAACTTAAACAACCCACCTCTAAGCTTCGAATTATTAACCCATTTGACCCAGCAATTAGAGACCGTATTAGATTTAATAATATTTTTGGTATGGATTATAAGATAGAAATATTTGTTCCAAAGGAAAAACGAAAATGGGGTTATTATGTTTACCCTATTTTAGAGGGCGATAAATTTGTTGGGCGCATTGAGTTAAAAGCCGATCGTAAAAAATCCGAACTTTATGTCGTAAATTTTTGGCCGGATGAATCCGTAAATTGGAGCGCACAGAAGCATAAGAAATTAACAATAGAGCTAGAACAATTTGCAAAGTTTATTGGGGTTATGAATGTCTTAACCTAAATGGTTTATTTACGGTTAATACTGGCCTTTATAGTTTACTTACAAATTTTACTAAAAGTTAATTATGGGGTACATAGATTGCATAAATATAACCATGAATGATAAAGATAAAAAACTTAATGTATTACTGAATCAAAGAACTATTTCTCGGTCTTTGCCCATATCTTTATTACGCACACGCGAACATGTTATGGTGCCTATTCGGCCAATACTGTCAAAAATCGGTATAAGTGAGCAAAAATGGCGCATATTACGGGTTTTAGGGGAAGATGGTCCAATAGAACAATCGACAATTGCAAGAAAAGTTTGTTTATTGCTACCAAGCCTAACCCGAATTTTGCATAAAATGGAGCAAGACGGTCAAATAATCAGATGGCAAGATAAAACAGATAGGCGCCGAACTTTAGTTAATAATACCGAAATAGGTAATGACATCATTAATTCTCAATTGCCAGCTACTACTAAAATCTATAAAACACTCGAAAAAAAATTAGGTACAAGAAAACTAGAAAAATTATTAGACCTACTAGAGGAGATCCAAAATATTAAATTTTAAACCTGCTTGACCTTACTGTCAATGGAAGGTCTATAACCTAACAATTATTACTAAATAGAGGATAGATTTATGAAATTAAAAGGCATTATTGCAGCTTTTGCGCTGCTCTTATTGGTTGTACCTGCTTATGCACATTCAACCTTTAACATAACGCCTAAGGATGGCGAAGTTTTAACCGCACCGCTTGAGTTAATCGAACTTAACTTCGGCAAGCAAATAAAGCTAATCAAATTGTCGTTAAAAGATGCTGAAGAAAAAAAGGTTGAAATTAAAAAACCAGAAAGTGGATTTAATAAAGCTTATCAAGTTAGTTTTTCAGAATTAGCTTCTGGAAACTATAACATAAAATGGCGTGGTATTGGCGAAGATGGTCATGTCGTTAAAGGTGTTTCTAGTTTTTCATTTGAGAAAGAATAGACATTATGGAGAGTGATTTTTGGACAATATCAATCGCAACATTTAAGCTTTTAACCTATGTGTTTAGCTTTTTAAGTATCGGCGAGGCGATGTTTATGCATTTATTTGCAAAATCGAGCCCGTCGATCATTAGATATTCGAATAAAATCACAATCCTCGCTGGCCTACTTGCTATGGCTTCATCAATTGGGTTTTTATTGGCGCAAACTGGCCTGTTGGCAGATGAATGCATGATGGGTATGTTTGATACCGATATGCTTGAAGTGATAATCGCCACCAATATTGGCACCTCATTTATAATGCGTATCGTCGGCTTAGGGTTTTTAATATTTATTGTTAAATATTTTACCGCCTATCGGCAATTAAAAATAATACCCATGTTGTTAATTGCATTTTCCTTTGCATTCATCGGCCATGCAACTGGCGAATATGACTATATAAAAATGCCCTTACTCATATTACACCTAACCGTAGTTGGTTTTTGGTTTGGCGCACTCATTCCATTATATCACATTACAAAACATGCAGATGGCGTTTATATCCTCGATAAATTTGGTAAATATTCGAGCATTGCGGTGCCCGCGTTAATTGTAGCGGGTGTTGTTTTGTCTTATTTAATATTAGGCGATTTTGCATTGCTATTTACCAGTGTATATGGCCTGTTTTTACTCGGAAAATTATTTGTCGTTGGCTTATTATTGGTAATTGCCTTAGCTAATAAATTTATATTAGTGCCAAACTTGCAAAAAGAAAAACCTGGCGCAATAAAAAAATTGCGTCGTACAATTAGGCATGAATTTCTTATTTTTGTAGTTGTTTTGTTGTTAACCGCTGTTTTAACAAGCGCAATAACCTTACCCCATTAATCAATGTTTCATTAAAAAATTGTTAAATAACAGTTTTTGTAAATACAATGTAAATAATTTTGAAATAATATACAATCTAATCTAATGGACTATATTATGCCAGACAATCACTTAAATTCGGTAGATAAGAAAAAAGACAATTATGAACCTTTATTAGACCGAGTGGCCAGTTGGTGGAATTCGGATACCGATTATAATATTTCGAATAAAAAAGCTAAAGAACAAAATAAACCATCAGAAATTCACGTCAATCGAAAGAATTTTTCACTAGAAAGATGGACGGATCAACGGGTACAAATATTAGAAATTTTATGGGGCACTGGCACTCGGATACCAGGCGATGCTGCTTTTAATAAAATACTTTTTAAAACCGGCTCTTTAACCAGTAAATCAAAAATTTTAGATCTAGCGGTGGGTTTGGGCAATTGCGCAAGAATGATGGCAAAAGATTCTTTTGCACATATTGATGTTATTGAAACCTATCCCGATTTATTGCCATATTTTAATAAATTAACTAGAGAACATAAATTGGATAGATTTCTTTTTACCCTAAAAGGTAATTTAGTGGATGTTAAACTAACCAAAGCAAAATATGATTTAATTTATGGTCGTGAAGTATTTTTTAAAATTAAAAATAAACAGCATGTTATTGAAAAATGTATAGATTCTTTAAGCACTAGAGGGAGCTTTATATTTACAGATTTTATATTAGAAAAAGATGCATCCTCTTATGGCATTTTTAAAAATTGGTCACAGCGCGAAAACGGCATAATATACCCCATTTCAGAAGGTGTATATCGTAAAATATTCTCTGGCCTTGATATGAAGTTTATACAACCCATTGATTATTCAAAACAATATATACATTATGTAAATATGGGTTGGGTTAGGCTTAAACAATATTTAGAAGTCAATAAATTTGACGATGCATTCGTAGACATAATGATTGAAGAAAGTGAATTGTGGCTGTCGCGGGTGCGAGCACTAGAGAGCGGTAAATTAAAATTGCTCAGGTTTCATATCGTCTATTAGAGCGTCATTAAAATATAACCAAGCCCCCGTGCAGAATGTATCTTTACGTTAGATATAATTAGTTTTTTGCGCAATCGGCTGACAATTTGTTCGATGGCATTTGGGCTAATATCTTCATCAAAAGACGTCAGATTTTGGGCGATTTGCTCTTTAGATAATAGCATATCGCTTTTAGTGCAAAATACCCGCAATAATGCAAATTCTCTTGCGGTTAATTCAATTCGGTTTTCGTCGCTAAACGCCGTAAATTTATTAAGGTCTAAAGTGAGGCTTCCAAATTCTATTAATGCCGATTTTTTACCATTTACGCGCCTAATTAGCATACGGGTTCTTGCTAATAATTCCTCTAAATCAAACGGTTTTGTCATATAATCGTCTGCCCCTAAATCCAGGCCCTTAATTCGGTCTTCTAAGCTGCCCCTTGCTGTTAAAATCAGAACAGCAGTTTCTAGTCTTTTGTTTCTTACCTTTTTTAATATTTGTATGCCATCCATGTCGGGTAATGATAAATCAAGAATAATCAGTTCAAAACTGTCTGTGGCCAATGCGGCCAATGCAAAATCACCGTTTTCTACCCAGTCGACGGCATATTTTGCTTTTTCTAAGAGTGTTTTACAGGCCTGTCCCAGTTCAATATTATCTTCTACCAGCAATATCCGCATTTTTTTGACTCCCAATTTATTGAATATGATATACACATGAATTGAGTTTTGTGAAGTTTTGTTTTATTATTCAACAAATTTGGGGTGATAATTTTGAAAAATATTAAATTTTATACGGGGAATATAATTGTATCTTTGTCCTTTATAACAGGTGTATTTATTAATATTTCTGCATTTGCAGCTGATATTTTTCCAGCGATGACTCAGACAAGCCTCAACGAAAAAATGGTTATTTATAGCTCACTTGATGTTAATTTTGTTGGCGACATTATATTAGAATATCAAAGATTGCATCAAAATGTAGAAGTTGAATATCATGATTTACAAACATTCTCAATTTATGAAAAAATTATAACAGAGAGTGACGAAAATAAAAAAACAGCCGATTTTGTGTTTAGTTCGGCGATGGATTTGCAGGTTAAACTTGCAAATGATGGTTACGCACAAGCGGTAAATAACGCTGTTTTGTCAGATTTGCCACATTATGCCCAATGGCGGAAAATGGTATTTGGTTTAACCAATGAACCAGCGGTAATTATCTACAATAAAGAATGGTTTAAAGATAAAAAGCTGCCAACAACCCACGAAGAATTTAGCCAGTTTCTAAATCAATATAGCTCGGAAATTTATAATAAAGTTGCGACCTATAATATAGAGCGCTCAGGCTTGGGCCTATTTTTCATTGCTCAAGACCAAGAATTTAAGCGCAATATTTGGTCATTGGTTAATAGAATGGGCGAAGCTGGTGTCACGCTTTATTCCAGCTCAAGTGCCATATTGCAACGTGTGGCAAGCGGACGGTTTGTCATTGGTTATAATATTTTAGGGTCATACGCAAAAACCTATGCCAAGGCCCACCCCAATTTAGGCATTATTACCCCCAATGACTATACAATCATTATGTCTCGTATTGGTCTAGTGCCTAAATATGCCCTAAAGCCTAGGTTGGGCAAATCATTTTTAGGGTTTCTAGCGTCAAAGCAAGGGCAAGATTTGTTAAAAAAACAAATAAATATGCTGTCTTTAAGCGAAACTAGAGAATCTTCTAAATATCATCATGTGCGTATTGGGCCTGGGTTAGTGGTCTATCAGGATCAGCTGAAACGCCGTAAACTAATTTCAAAATGGAATAAAGCATTAAACAAAAATTGAATTAAAATATTTAAAATGACAGTTAGATGTCAGGTTCATTTGGTGAATTGTTTCTCATACACGTAAAAGCGTGTCAACAAAATGAGGGAAGAATTATGAACAAGATTACAACTAAGTTTCTTGCAGCAACTGCGGTGGCATCAGCAATGATTTTTGCACCAGCAGCATATGCAGCTCCAATTGATGAAATTCACTTTCTAATTCCAGGCGGCCCAGGTGGCGGTTGGGATGGTACTGCACGTGGTACTGGTGAAGCACTAGCCAAAGCTGGTTTGGTTAAATCAGTATCATTCGAAAATATGTCTGGCGGCGGCGGCGGTAAAGCGATTGCGCATCTTATCGAAACAAGAGAAAAAGCCACGTCAACTTTGATGGTTAATTCTACACCAATCGTTATTCGTTCTTTGCAAAAAGTGTTTCCACAGTCATTCCGTGATTTAACACCAATTGCTGGCGTTATCGGCGATTATGCCGCTTTTGTGGTCAATAAAGATTCAGATTTAGTAGATTTTAAGGCTCTAACTGCTAAATATAAAGCCAACCCAAGAAAAGTTGCTATTGGCGGCGGTAGTGTTGCTGGCGGTATGGATCATCTTGTGTCCGCGATGGTAATGAAAGCTGCTGGTGCAGACCCTAAAGCTGTTAAATACATCCCATATGATGCGGGTGGCAAGGCGATGGCTGGTTTGTTAAGTGGCGAAATTAATGCCCTTTCTACAGGCTTCGGCGAAGCATTAGACCTAGCTAAGCAAGACCAAGTTAGAATTCTTTGCGTGACTTCAAGAGAACGTTTAGCAGAAGCACCAAAAGTACCTACATGTTTCGAACAAGACGCACCTGTCGAGTTTGTTAACTGGCGTGGTTTCTTTGCGGCACCGGGTACAAGCGATGCTAAAAAAGCAGAATATATCGAAGCACTAAGCGCGATGTATGAAACTAAAGAATGGGAAACTGTTCGTGCTCGTAATGGTTGGGTTAACATCTTCTATCCTGGTGAAGAATTTGTAGAATTTCTTGAGTTCCAAGAAGCTGAAATGGGTTCTCTAATGAAAGAATTAGGTTTCTTAAAATAGAGTTGTTATAAATATAGTATACACAATATATGAAGCGGGCTTGCTCGCTTCAGGTTCAAATCTAACTTGATTGGAGAACAGCATGTTAACCAATGATCGCATCGGTGCCGTTATCTTAATGGTATTTTCAATAGCCTATGGTGCATTAACTTACCAGATTCCACTTCTATCATTTCAAGCAGACGCAGCTTTTACGGCACAAACTTTGCCAAAAGCCCTCAGCGTTTTAGGTGTTGTATTATCCCTAATTTTATTTTTTACTTCAAAAAATAATGATTTACCAGATGTCGAAGGTTTTAAATGGGTGAGTGCCATATTGATCTGTATTCTTATGGTTACCTATGGTTTTACTGTACGCCCAGTTGGATTCATTATTTCAACGTCAGTGTTTTTGATTTCTGCTGAATATGTCTTAGGCGAAAGACGAAAAAATATTCTTATATTCTCAACCATCCCAGTGGTCTTGTTTTTTTGGTATTTAATGAGCCAAGTGCTCGGTGTCTATGTAGCACCTTTACCAGAATTTTTAATGGACCTGTTTAAATAAAGCAAAAATTTAAGGATTTCAAAATGTTAGAAGGTATTCTACTTGGCCTTGAGACCGCTTTAACCCCCATGAATATTATGATGGTTATTGTTGGTTGTATGGTCGGCACATTCATTGGCATGTTGCCAGGTTTGGGCCCAATTTCAGCCATCGCTCTGATGATTCCGATTACTTATAACCTAGAGCCATCTACGGGTTTAATCTTAATGGCAGGTGTATATTATGGGGCGATCTTTGGTGGTTCAACCTCCTCAATCCTCATCAACGCACCTGGGGTTGCAGGTACTGTAGCCACAGCATTTGATGGTTACCCGATGGCAAAAAAAGGCCATGCGGGTAAAGCATTGGCCATTGCTGCCTATTCCTCTTTTTCAGGTGGTACTATTGCAGCTATTTTATTGCTAATTGCTGCACCTTCATTGGCAGCAGTATCGCTTATTTTTCAATCAACCGATTATTTTGCACTCATGGTGTTGGGCTTAACTGCGGTTGCTGCATTTGCTGGCAAAGGCAACGTTATTAAAGCCATTTTAATGACCGTGTTAGGTTTAATGATTTCGACCATTGGTACCGACCAAACACAAGGCGTTCAACGCTTTACTATGGGCATATCCGATTTGATAGATGGCATTTCATTCTTGTTGTTAGCGATGGCTGCTTTTGCATTGTCAGAAGCATTAATGGTCGTTCTTCGGCCAAAATCAGATGCCGATCGCGTTAAAGAAATGAACGCTCAAAGTAATTTGGGTTCATTAAAGCTAACCAAAGAAGAAATTAGAGAGATGGCGCCGGTTATAGCGCGTTCTTCTATCTTAGGCTTTTTTGTCGGTGTATTGCCAGGTGCTGGTGCTACGATTGCTAGTTTCTTAGCCTATGGCATGGAGCAACGCATTGCAGGTGAAGAAAAAGGCAAACTATTTGGCACAGGCTCAATCCGCGGCTTAACGGCGCCGGAGACCGCTAATAATGCAGCATGTTCAGGTTCATTTGTGCCATTACTAACTTTGGGTATTCCTGGCAGTGGTACAACCGCAATTATGTTGGGGGCGTTACTATCTTATGGCATTCAACCTGGCCCGCGTTTATATTTAGACAATCCAAATGTATTCTGGTCTGTTATTATATCGATGTATATTGGTAACGTTGTGTTGTTAATTCTTAACTTGCCGCTAATTCCATATATTGCAAAAATATTGGCTATTCCTTCTACTATTCTAACCCCGCTTATTTTGTTTTTCTCATTAATTGGTGTTTATTTTGTATCATTCAATACATTTGATATTCATTTAATGGTCATTTTTTCAATTGCCGCAGTTGGATTAAGGTTATTAGATTTTCCATTAGCACCTATGCTATTGGGTTATATTCTAG
Source organism: Hyphomicrobiales bacterium (assembly GCA_013214985.1). Lineage (GTDB taxonomy): Bacteria > Pseudomonadota > Alphaproteobacteria > Rhizobiales > OSC116 > OCS116. Next base: position 6,389 of record JABSRY010000015.1, on the reverse strand, counting down.
GCGGTATGATGGAAGATAATTTACGCCGTGCATTGTTAATTAATGATGATAGTTGGTCATTTGTTTATGACCGTCCTCTGACATTCACAATTTTGTTAATTGCAGCAGCGACATTAATTTTGCCAGGCATTATTTCCAAAGTATCTGTTTGGTTCATTAATTATGTAGAAAATAAAAATGCATCAAATGGTTAGAAGTTTGATCATAAGAGTTGAGTGAGTTAGGTACATTTGCTTGTTCCCCAGCCTAATTTGTTCTTTAAGCCCTCCATGTGGTATTGACATGGGGGGCTTTACTTTTTGAATTTAAGCTCAACAGATAAACCAATATTCTGGCCGTTAGCCTTTTGAGCTTTATGGGTCGCGGGGGATAGCTTAACCCCACCGTCATATAGGTTCATTATTTCACTGACAATAGACAAGCCAAGCCCAGAACCCTTATTTTTAGAAGCATCGGTTTGGCCAAACCGCGAAATAACTTTGTCATAATTTTCAGGCATAATGCCAATGCCATTATCTTCTATATGTAAATAATAATAAAAGCGGTCTTCATTTAAATATACAGTAACCACCGTGCAACGGTCTGCATGCATGAAAATGTTGCTAATAATATTATGCAACATTTCGTCAAACAGAGTGGCGTTGCCCGTGATATTAATTTCATCAATATTCAAGTTGTTTTTAATGCCAATATCAATGTTAAACTGAGCGGCAATTGGGTATTCACGCACGATATTTTGCTTGACTTGCTCCACTAAATTAAACTGTAGTTTAGATTTTGAAGACGCTTCATTTTCAACCCGCGAAAGCAATATTAGCTGCGATAATATACGTTCACACTGGGTAATTGCATTGTTAGAAATGTTTAACAAACGGCGCTGTTCTACATCTTCTTCGGTTTGTTGTGCCAAATATATGTTGGCCTTGGCAATGCTTAAGGGGGTTTTAATTTGATGCTCTGCATTGCCCGTAAAATTACGCAATGCAGATAAGCTGTTACCAAGTCGGGTCATGAAACTATTAATAGTCGAAATTAACGATTCCACCTCAAGCGGTACTTTATGGGTGATCGGGTGCAGGTCATTGGGTGTCCGCCGTGCAATGGCTTGCTGCAGGTGGGTGAGGGGCTTTAAGGCCAATACAATACCAACCCAAACAAATACCAACGCCGTGGCTAAAATTAACGCCAAACGCCATGTCGCGCTGTTTAATATATCTTGTGTTAAGCTGTCTCGTGCTTTAGTAGTTTCGGCTAGTAATATTTCAAAATTATGTCGGCGTTCTGCGCCAATTGCTACCCCTTTATATAAGGCTAAACGTATGGCTTCACCTCTGAATATACCATTATAAAATAATATGTCTTGGTTCTGAGAATATGAGATTTTATTGACAATTTCGCCACTTGCGACAAGCTCCTTATAACCCGTAAGAAATTCATTATCGTCAAAATTAATACGATAGAAAATTCGATCATGTGCGGAGGATGTCAGCATATCAAGCGCAATATAAGGTATGTCGACGTCTAAAGAACCATCTTCTGTAACACCAACCCGTTCGGCAATGGCAATCGTAGACCCTGCTAATGTTCGGTCAAAAATACTATGAGCGGTAATTCTGGCATAGTTTTTAGTGTCATAAAGCGCAAATGCACTTACCATTAATAGTGGTAATATGAGCCATAATAATAATCGGCTTTTGAGAGATCTAATCATTAAAATCCTATATATCAATATGCAACAATGTTTGTTATTGCAAGTATATAGGGCATTATAGGCAGATCAATCGATTAGTTTTAAATCATCATCGAGTTATCAAGCGCATATATGACTTCTTCTTCTGGTAGCTCTTTAAAAAATTTAATGGCATAGCCAAAATCGCGCGTTGTTACGATTTTGCCAGATACAACTTCACCATTTAATTCTATGCCAATTGTTTCGGAATTACGCATTAGAATATAGGATTGTGCGGGTCTAAAAATTGCACCACCTCGTGAAATTTCATTAACCACGCCATCTAATTTGGCCGATGTGTCTAAAAATATGAGTTTGCTTATAAACGAGCATTCGTGGCGTTCATATTTCCTGACAAACGTGCTGGGTTTAACTTTTTTCTTAAAGATACTGGGTATAAATTGGGTAATATTCATCGGTTATCTCTCATCTTTATGCATATCGTCGACGGTGCTAAATCCACTCATTTCATCCAAAATAGAATTGGGTGTTGGCGCACCGACAGCCATTGCAAATTCTTCCTCAACTGGGGCATTCTCTGCTTCAATTTCTTCGCTAGATTTAGAGTTCATTTCACCGTAATTATCGACAATCCTATCAAATAAATCTTTAATAGAATGCGGTTTTTCTGGTGTTGCTTCAACATCAGTAAATAAGCGGCTCATGTTTTTAAGTTCAGACACATCGTCCTTACTCAATTGGTTTACATTAATCATATTATCTAACTGGTTCATCATCTGAGTAAGCTCAACTTTATCGTCGTCTATTTCTGCGAAATCAGTGCTAGGTTTTGCTTCAATTTTGTTAATTTGATCTTCCAATGCCTGTTTTAAATGTTCAATCTGATCAAACTGGTTGCGGCCTAAGCGCTCTAAACCGTTATGCATAGCGTCTAATCTATTGTCAACGCGGGTGTCTATTTTTCTAACCTCATCGGCAATGTTTGACCTTAATATTTTTGTGCTATGGTCGGCTTCTTCAAATTTTTGGTTAAGTTTTGTGCCCAATTGGCGCAATTGTTCAGCAGACTGGTTATGAATTGCCTGTGAATACTGTTCAAAATTACTAAATTTTTCTTCAAGATTCTTATCAATTTTTTGAATATGATAAGCTGTCGCTTGTTGCGCAGCAATTGCATCGGCAGTTTTATTTAACAGATAGCCATATTCATTTTGTTGTTTACTAATATTTGCAACCTGCATTGCAAAATTAGCCATTTCTTGCTGATCTTTAACGCGTTGATCGGCGACATTCTGAACAGATTGGGTTAATTGCTCTAACTGATCGTTAAGTTTTTGATTTGTAGCAACTGAATTTTTTGCCACACGGTATAACAAGCGCAAGTCACGGTGGTCAAGCGCATTACCACCTGTCGTACTTTTGCCGCCTGTCGTGGCGGTTTCGGCATTGTCTTGAATGTCATTAATATTAACGGGTCCAAAATCGTCATCTTCTTCTAATTGTGCGGCACCTGCTAACCAATCTTCAAAATGCATTTTAAGCAGGTCATTATGTTTTGCTGCAAAGCGTGACATTAGGCCTAAGGTTAAACTGGTAATCAAACCAAATAATGAGGATGAGAAACCCGTTGCCATACCAATAAGCGGTTTTTGCAAGTTTGTCATTAATGTTTGAATAACCGCGACACCCGCGCCATTGGTTAAGTCTAGGCCACCAATAATTTCACCCACAGATGCCAATGTTCCCATTAGGCCAACAAATGTACCAATTAAGCCTAAAAATACCAAAAGCCCCGTAATATATTGCATTAGTGATTTTTGGTCATATAAGCGCATATCAAGGCCATCAACCAAAGTCTGCATGGTCGACGTGTTCACTCTTAAGCGGTTGCTTCTAGCCATTTGCTCATAAATCATATGGTAAGCTTGGCCTAAAAATTCGGGTTTTCTAAATAAAATAGGTGGTTTTTCACATCGGGCATATTTCCAGTTATCATCAAGCTCTATGCCAGACTTAACAGTCAAAATATCCGAATGAAACTCTTGAAGTGATTCAAAAGCCAAAATTTCATTTGGCATTTTACGCATATTAAAATAAAGCAGAACAACGCCAAAAATAAAGGCACCAATGATACTCATATTTAAGAACACATTAGAGCTTACTGCGGTTATAACAAAATCTAACTGCCATATAGTCATCATCACAAGGAACGAAAACACCCCAATTACACGGTATATTTGTGTGCGCATTTCTTTTTTCATTTTGGCTTCCAACTTATTCGTGGTCATCAAATATTTTTGAAATGACCATAGTTATACTTAATTTACACTTAAAATTCTAAACGATTGGTGTATATATTCTAAATTTCATTATCCCATTAAGGTTTAATATATATTTTCAATATGCCATCCAACTTATCGTCATCTACTTCTTTTACTTTTATCGATATATTGCTTGGATCTAACTCCAATTTTAATAATTCATTACGGGCAGCCATTGCACGGTAAAATGCCAATCTGCGGCCTTCACCAATTGATGAGGTGCTTAGGTTTACATAAGAGCGAATTTCCAACTTACCTTTTTGTTTAATGACCTGCTTGTTAATTAAAAATTTGCTAATTTCGGTAGCAGATACACTGTCAATAACCACTGACTTTCCATCAAATATTAAAGTTAAAATGGCATTTGCACTTTGTACAATATTCGCCTTAAACTCTTTTGGTGTTTCATCCTTGGCAATGGTAATTTGTTTGCTAACATCAACAACTTCGCTGCGTACTCGCTGCCCACTTTTCTCTGATTCAGTTTTTCTATCTTGGCGTAGTTCTTCGGTTAGGTTTATTTTAAAACTGCCATCTAATTGTTCTTGCAGCTTAAGTTTCATTTTTTGGGCTTGGGCCTCTGCCTGCTTGGCGGATGCCTCTGCTTTTGCGGTTTCAAGTTTTATCTGTTCAATATTTTCTTGGGTTTCAGCTTCTGCGGCCTCAGCTTTTGCTGTTTCAGCTTCTGCCTCGGCTTTAATCGCTTCAGATTTTATAATTTCAGCTTTTGTTGCCTCAGCCTCAGCCTCGGCCTCTGCCTTAATCGCCTCAAATTTCACAATCTCAGCTTGGGCTTTAGCTAATTCAGATTTTGCTTTCGCTTCATCGGCAATTATCTGGGCAATGGTGTTTTCGGGTGTGGGTTTGTCGTCGAGTTTAATTTCGTTGGGTTCAGGTTTTTTAATAAATATTTCTTTTTGGCCAGTGTCTATTTTGGCATTGCCAACAGTTTCTTGTATCTGTTGGGCGATAATAAAAATAACCACACCTAAAATAATTAGCAAAAAAGTCACAACCATCACGATTGTAGACAATGCGTCTACAAATCCTGGCCAATGATTTTCTGCTTCATCTGGTATTCTTGCCATAATATATTACTATTCTAATCGGGTTATTTGCTTAATTAATTAAATATTCTATGCCACTTTGTTTGCGTTGGGCATTTGTCCGGTTTTTATTGCGTGTAACACTATATCCTTTGGCCCATCTAATATTACAGAGCCTTTATCCATCCAAATTATTCGGTCAACCAAACTTAATATGGGTGCCCTATGGGTTGCTACAATCAGTGTATTATCGCCGATAAATTCAAGTAAATTATCGACAATTACTTTTTCGAGTTGGTTATCCATTGCCGATGTAGGCTCGTCTAACATATAAACTTTTGGCTTGCGTAACAAACATTTCGCCAACGCAACAGATTGGCGTTGCCCACCCGATAAGCGTTCGCCATTGGCGCCAACATTCATGCCATAGCCTTGCCCATGCCTAGATGCAAAGTCATGAACACCTGTTACCTGTACAATCTTGGCGAATAACTCTTCATCGACGTTATCGACACCCGTGCATATGTTTTGATATAAGGTGTCATCAAATAAATTATAATTTTGGCTCATATAAACAATGCTTCTGCGCATGTTTGAAGGCGAATATTGCCTTATATCGTGTCCATCAATTAAAACACGGCCTTTATTGGCTTCGTAATATCTAACTGCCAAGCGTAATAAGCTACTTTTACCACAACCCACTTTACCGACGATACCAACTTTTTCACCATGTCTAATTTTAATATTTAATTGTTCGAGTATGTTGCCGTCATCGTCATTATAGGCGAAATCAACGTTACTAAACTCTATATCACCCTTAATTTTACGGGCCGATATTTTAGATAAGTCACCCGCTAATTCAAGCGGTGCATTGAATATTTGTTCAATAACCGCCGATGTTTTGCGGTAATGATAGGCTTTGACAATTAAAGAAAATAATGCTGCCATAGGTGCGATTGCGCGGCCAACCAATAAAGAACAAGCCGCTAACCCACCTACCGTTATTAAACCCGCTTGTAATTGATAAACCCCAATGATTAGGGTGAAAACAATAACGACTTGTGCGATGATGACAGATGCATTGGTAGAGAAGAAGCTAAATTTACGTTCTTCATGTCCTGCAAATGCAGCACCATCAGCCAATCGCTCCCACAGGCCTAAGCGTTTATCTTCGATAGCAGATGCTTTTATATTCTCATAAAGGCCAATGGTTTCAATTAAATGCGTTGCTTTATTTTGCGCGAAAATAGAAGCAGTAGCGGCTTTTTTACGGCTTAAAAAATATGCAATTAAATGAATAGCCAAAATCACAAAAACCCCAACGATTGGCGC
>JABSRY010000149.1 GCA_013214985.1 Hyphomicrobiales bacterium | reverse complement strand
ATGATACGCTTTATCAACGCCCATTTACATTATCGCCAGGGCGATATACTGCCGAAAAACCTTTGGGTGTAAAAATACAAGTTCAAGGCGAAAAAAAACGCTCTTACATTAGGTTTGTCGGCAATCTAGTGGGCATAGAAGTTCAACCTTCTTTAGTGGGTAAATTAACAGTAAAGGGCGAAAAGGGTGAGGACTTAATCGGCTATGGTAATGAATTTAATACGGTTCTTGGTGATGATCTGGTTATAACCAGCGATATACAAATTAGTTATTCGGCGCTTAAATTATCAAAATTAGAAGTTTCATTAGGCTCGGCCAAAAACCAAACACTTGCAAATAGTTTAAAACTTAAAGGTGAAATCAACTATGGTTGGGGGCATAAACCGAGCATTAACGGCGTGCTTAATTTTGGTGTTACAGATTATAATTATGCCAAAAACCAACTATTATCAGATGACCAACTTGCTAAAAACTTACCCGTTTATCAAAGCATGGAAGCGTTAAAGCAAAGCTTTACTAAATGGGTAAACCGACATTTAATTATTGTTTCTAATGATGAAAATAAATTCACTGGTAATGTCAGTGTTAATGTCGACCAGCTTAATTTTGAACGCGATGGGTTGATCAACCGAGTTCGGCTTATCAATAGTTTGATAAATATTGAAAACGGCCATATTACAGTTCCACAATTTTCAGCAAATTTGCCAGGTAATAGTAAACTGGCTTATAGTTTATCTAGGCAACCGTTATTAAGCGATGAAAATCTGTTAATGACGGGGCAATATAAATTTACTGCCTTACATTTTAATAGGCTTGCAAAATGGCTATTTTCTACCGAAGAAAATGGGCTAAATGATTTTTGGGGGTTAAATGATTTATTCATCAGTGATGGCCATATCGGCATCACTAAAACTGGGTTTAATATTATTTCTCCTAAGGTAAAGTCTAAGCAATATGAGTATGGGCTTGTTTACAAATATCAGGATTCAAAGCATATTATTGATGTGATTTTTGATGAAATATCATTTAATAATTCTGGTTTTAATGCGTTTAAAAATTATATTGCGAACTTTACAAAACGCGGTTTTACCAAAGACATCGTTGATACACCAATAGCCGACGACTATCATTTTATTTCAAGCGATATTTTGGAAAATATCGGTAATATTGAGATAAATTTACACAGCGACAAATTGTTTTATGGCATAAAAAATATTGGTGTTTTTGATGCAGCGTTGTCATTTGAAAATACCAATACAAGTGTTAAATCGCTGAGCATTATTGGCGATAAACTAAATGTATTTGTAAAGGCCGATTTACCGCATAAATTTGTTGCCGAAAATATTGCCAATTCTAATAAGCCCAACGCGTTAATGGAGTTTTCAATTATTGATGCGGATATGAGTTTCACTTCACAAGTATTTTATAACTTATTAAATGAAAATAATATATTATTAGACAAAATTGTACCCTATATGGGCTCGTTAAAACTAAACGGCAAACTAACCGCTTATAATGAAAATGCAAATTTATTTCTAGATGTAGCAGGCAAAGTTGGTACTTCAGATTTAGAGATTAATGCAGATATTGAAATCATTAAGAGTAAATTCAATCAAAGAAGTCTTCAATTTATATTACGAAATGTAAACTCTATCGATTTACTAAAACACTATAATTTGGACAAATTGTTAGCGCGTAAAATTTCGGATACGGTTGAGCTGTCAGACGGAGTTGTAAAATTAAATATTTCCGAAAACTCAGATGATAATCAGATTCAAGACATAAAGCTGCTATTTTTAGCAGGGGATCAAGAAATTGAATTTATCGCTCAATCAAAAAGCGATAAGCTGGAAGATTTTAAGGGCGATTTATATTTTAATATTAACGGCTTAGGATATGCAGCCGATCGATTAAAATTGTTTAAAAACATGCTAAACTCTTTAAAGGGCTTGGTGAATTTTAATGGTAAAATAAGCATGGCCAATAATATTTTGCGCCTAACTTCAAAAGATGTATTGATTTTAAACAGCAAATTTAATGACCTTGCCATTGAGATGGATGCTGAGAATAGAGTAAATTTTTCGGGCACAGCCATGCAATTAAATTTTTCAGATTTAGTAACATTTTTGGCGGGGCAAAAAGCTTCGGCTGGCTTCGACGATGCGACGTTTTTAAATAATAAAGCACAAGATATTATAAAATCAGCTCAAGAAATTTTCGAAAATGATAATATAAATAACAATAGTTTTAGTTTGATCAAACTTGAAAATCTGGCCCTTGCAGGCAATATTAAAGTTAAAAAGTTGCAATTAACTAATATGCTTGTGTTAGATGATGCGACAATTGTCGTAAGTTCAAATTCGGTCGAACAACAGTTTCTAATTAATTTTGAAGGCAGCTTCTACGGCTCCAATTTAAAGGGTGAAATATTATTAAAATCAGTGGATGGTAAGTTATTTGCGGAACTAAATGCCAAATCATTCGCTATAGATTTAAACAATATTGCCGCGGGTTTGAAAATTTATAACCCACATATAGTTGGTCTAATTAACATAGACTTGCAGCTGAGAGGGCAGGGCTACACTGTCGATGGTTTATTATCGAATATACAGGGCGCGATAGATGTCGATTTGAAAAATGTTAGAACTGAAAATTTACATTATGAATATTTTAATAGAGAGATTCTAAATGCTGCAAATGAAAATGCTATCAATAGCGTCTTTAGCGAGTTTTTAAAACCAAGCATTTACCCAATTAAAATATTGCCTGAAAAACTCACCATAAATATAGTCAACGGGTTAGCGACTATAAACCAAGAGTTACGCTTTCAAAAATCAGATATTAAGATGCAAAAATCATATCTAATCGGGCAAGTAGATTTAAGTGGTGATGAAGGCCATCTGAAATTAAAAATTCCTTTGGCAAACTCTAAAGTGGCACCAAATATATCGGTCGATTTGTTGATCGCAAATAATGTTGCTTCTGAAAGCATATCTTACGATGACTTATTAGAATATTATAGAGTAAAATTATTAGAAAAAAATGTAAATCGGCTGGAGCAATTACAAATAGAAATTAAGCGCAAAAATGACGCCGAAATAGAACGTTATCAGCAAGAAAAAACTGAAGCCAAAAATTTTAGAATAGAGATTAAACAACGTGTTGAAGATGCTATTGAAGCAAGAATGTTTCAAGAAATGATTAAAAGAAAACCCTCGAAATCTATTTTGATACCATATTTGTTTTTGGATGGTGTGACTGAAGATAGTAACCCTATTAAAACAAACTCGCTGTCACCTAATGAAATTAAGATCGCTGATTTACCCGAACAATTTATCGAAAAAACCCCGCCACCACCAGCAACACCAGAAGAAACAATCGCCCCCAACGAAAATAGTGTCAGCAGAACTGGGGTTGTAGATCAGTCTAAACTTGTGCCGCCAAAAGCGCCCAAAGATAAAAAAACAATGCAGGAATTATTGTTATCCTTACAAAATCAATCGACTTCAAATATCGAAGAAATTGATAATAACTTTGGTTTGAAAAATGAATTGGATTCAACAAATTTAGACAATTTAGACGATGCTGAGAATATAAGTAACATAGACGATTTAACAACAGACGATAATCTAAGCAGTTTAACCGCAGACGATAATTTAGACTTTAACAGTAATAATGTTTTGAATATAGAACCCGTGCCAGCAAATTAACGGCCTTGATAAAATTTCAAAATATATACCCGCACCGCACTCGATAAATTTTCATCAGTGCGCTGATTGTCTATTTTAATAATTGTTTGTGCAAGGCTTTGCTGTTGCTGTTCTGCAATGGCTTTTAAGGCCTGCCAAAACTCATTTTCAAGTGTAATACTGGTCTGATGACCCGATATGTTAAAACTGTGTTTTTGCGGTTTCGGCATAATGGTTGTTAAGGCGGGGTATTAACCCCACCTAAAACTTTCTATTATTTGGGTGCAATCATATCTTCAGGGCGTACAACTGCGTCATATTCTTCCGAAGTTACATAACCGCCACCAACAGCTTCATCTTTTAAAGTTGTGCCGTTTTTATGTGCGGTTTTAGCAATTTTAGTTGCATTATCGTAACCAATGGTTGGCGCCAATGCCGTTACAAGCATTAATGAGCGCGACATAAGATCGGCAATTTGTGCTTCATTGGCTTTAAGGCCGTCTAAGCAATTGTCGGTAAAGCTAACCGATGCATCGGCAACAAGCCGAATAGACTGCATTAAATTATAGCCCATTACTGGTTTAAATACATTCAGCTCCATATGCCCTTGTAAACCACCAATGGTAATGGTTGTGTGGTTGCCCATCACTTGCGCGCAAACCATAGTCAACGCTTCACATTGGGTCGGGTTTACTTTACCAGGCATGATAGATGAACCAGGCTCATTTTCGGGCAATGATAGCTCGCCAAGGCCAGAACGCGGGCCAGAGCCCAATAAACGTATGTCATTGGCAATTTTTGTAAGACTAACTGCAATGGTGTTTAAAACGCCAGACATTTCAACAAATGCATCATGCGCAGCGAGTGCTTCAAATTTATTTTCGGCGGTGATAAAAGGCAGCTCAGTAATATTAGCTACAGTTTTTGCAAACTCTTCGGCAAAACCTGGCTTGGCATTTAAGCCCGTGCCAACCGCGGTGCCACCCTGTGCAAGTGGGTACATACGAGGCATAGCCGCTTTAACGCGGTCAATCGCATATTCCATTTGCTTGGCATAGCCCGAAAATTCTTGGCCTAATGTTAATGGCGTCGCATCTTGTAAATGGGTGCGGCCGATTTTAATAATAGATGTCCACCCTTTGGCTTTTTTATCAAGCGCGGCATGAATATACTCTAATGCAGGCAATAATCTGCGGTGAATTTCTTCAACCGCACCAATATGCATGGCAGTTGGGAATGTATCGTTAGACGATTGGCTGCGGTTACAATGATCGTTAGGGTGAACAGGCGTTTTAGAACCCAATTCACCGCCCATGATTTCGATAGCGCGGTTAGAAATAACTTCGTTTGAGTTCATGTTACTTTGCGTACCAGACCCAGTTTGCCAAACAACCAGCGGAAAATGATCGTTAAGTTTGCCATCAATCACTTCTTCAGCCGCTTGTACAATCGCGTCGCAAATATTTTGCTCTAAATTATCTAACGCAAGGTTAGACAATGCAGCGGCTTTTTTAATAATGCCTAAACCCCGAATAAGCGGAATAGGCATAGTCTCTGTACCAATTTTAAAATTGATAAGTGAGCGCGCTGTTTGTGCACCATAATATTTATCGTTGGGCACTTCCAACGGGCCAAAACTATCGGTTTCTGTACGGGTATCAGTCATCAATATTCTCTTTTAATTTTATATTTTTAATTTGCGTGGTGTTAATCAGTTTTTTTTCTAAACGCATCTAAGCTAACAACTTGTGCACCTTTGTTTTCTTCATCCGACTTGTCTGTTTTGGTAGTATCTTTAACGGCTTTTGGTTTTTCGTCCTCAACAGAATCCATATTAATTTTTTTAATATTATCCGCATCGGTTTCATCTTTGGCCGCTTCTTCTTTTTCCATAGTTTCTATGGCTTCCAAAATTTCTTCAGGAATTTCAAACTGAATACCAAATTGTACATGCGGGTCAAAAAAGCCAATGATAGCCATTAACGGAATTTCTAGCTTTTCTGGTACATTATTGAAGCTAAGTTCAATACGCAATATACCGTCTTTAACTTCAAGTCCCCAAAATTGATGCTGAATGACAATAGTCATTTCTTCAGGATATTGCTCATAAACTGAATCAGAAATAGCAACACCCGGAAAATTAGTATCAAAGGATACATAAAAATGATGGTCGCCCGGCAATCCATGCTCAACAACATGTTCTAATGCACGTTTTACAACTGTCCGCATTGCATCTTGTGTTAATTGCTCATAATTCATTAAATCAATAGCCATAAAATACCCCGATAACCCAATATGATAAACTTAAACTAATTAACCACATTTATAGGGTGTTGGTAAATATAATTCGCAATATTGCCGCCAATATATGTGAACATTTTATTATGTTTTATGATTTTCAGGAAAATCTTGTCTGATGAGTGTAAGAAGACGAAAGATTGACATAAAAGATGATGACAAACTTGGGAGACATATTTTCAGAAGAAGAAAAATTGTCTGAGACAAAATTTTTTTGAAAAAAATTTTCCCTTGACTTTACAGCTGAATTCCTGATTTTCACTTTTCGACTAATTTTTTTACAGAGGCGTGTAGGGTTTTTTGGAGATTGTTGTACGCTACCA
>JABSRY010000148.1 GCA_013214985.1 Hyphomicrobiales bacterium | reverse complement strand
GTAAAAATATTTTGAAAAGTGTTTATATGTTGAACTTGCACTTTTTGTAGGAATGTATATTGCATTGTAAAATAATTTCCTACAAAATTTCAAGTTCAAAACTATAAAAGATTTTCGAAATATTTTTTACATAAAAATTCGTAATTTATAGATCAACTATACTTCTAAGTAGGCACAAAACATTTTAAAAAATACCATAATATCTTAAAATTTTTCATGTGAAATGTTAAATAGTTAAAGTTACTATATTGTTTAATGCCGAAGGATATAATTCCTATCGACTAAAACTGCGTAGCCCCGCAGAACGAAAAAGGCAATCAGGCGTTATGACGTTCTGACAACGAGAGGAAATCTCTCAGAGTTCTGCAATAAAGGGGTATACGCCTCTTAATTTTCTAAAATATCCACAGATACTGAACCCATTATGTTTCCATTTGGATTGATAATTATTGAAACTTTTTGCATCTCAGCAACCCAAATGATTTTTTGTCCATTATACTCCCACGTAAAATACTCAGATGTTCCAGTTTGGTGTGAGGTACTTTCAAGCTTAAAATCTTCAGAAAAATCAAAATTTTCAATGATCCCCTTTATTCTATATAAGCGCACGCCCTTTTCTTCTTTAGTAGATTTTGAGATATAACCAATTTTTCCAGTAATATAGCCATGATCATCGGGGCTGTTTCCCCGTGAACTTGCCCGAAAAGTCATGCCTTCCTGTACCCATATAGCAAAATTAGAGGGTACCACCATGTCAATAGTTAGACTTTTAGGATCGTAAATTGATCTCAAAGATACTAATTTTGCTCCAGATTTAACAACTTCGTGCTTTCCTAATACATATAAACTATCCACGATGGCGTCAAATGGTGCCCGTAATGTAAGTTCTTCAAGCTTACGATTAAGCCCCTTTTGTTCAAAAGAAATTCTCGCATATTGATCGAAATTATTATAAATTTTTATTAACCTATCTGAAATAAAGCTATTTTTCATTTTTTCTTGTTCAGCAATTAATCGATCATGCTTGACGAGATAGGTTTTGATATTAGACTTCAATGAAGCGACCCGTTCCTGTGTACTCAAAAACTTTTGTTGAGCTTTTTCATATTCTGCTTTTGTACCAACATTCTGTTTAAAAAGTTTCGTTTGCCGAATTAAAATGCCTTTTACCAACTTATTATTTTGTTCGGACAGCTTCAATTGTTCGACATCACGTTTTTGATTTTCTTTCAACTCTGCAACTGACTTTTCCATAACAACAATTTCATTAGAAAGCTTATTCCTTAAAAATTTTTGATATCCGATTTTTCCAATGGGGTCATCAATGTGGTGCACAGATTTCTTAAGTTTTGCTTCTAATTCTTGATTTATTTGACCTTCAATTTCGTAATAATTTGTCCAGATGGTGCGAGTTATAGCGTCTTGTTGCTTTTCCAGAGACGCGATTTTAAGTTCTATTTGTTCTGAGTCAATATTAATTAGGATATCCCCTTTTGAGACTTTATCGCCTTCTTTAACGTGGATCCGCCTAATAAGCCCAGATACAGTAGAACGTACTTCAAATAATTTTTGTTGAGTTTCTAAAACCCCCAAAGCAGGTACAATTTGATCAACTTTCATAAAAATTGCGGCAGCTATGGTTGTAATAAATACTATAATTATTATGATAGACATTATTCGAAGATCAGGTGGAACTCTAAAGTGTCCGCTAATTTCTGAATCATCATTTAATTGGTTCATTATGCGGATTTCTCTAGATCTGTACTGCATTATTATCCTCCACATCTATGGTTTGTCCCATAATAATTACTTCTCGTTTGAGCATACTCTCCCACATGCGCTTATAGCTATTTTCGAACTCCAACAGTTCATGATGAGAGCCATCTGCTTCAATTTTTCCATGCCCCATTACAATGAGGCGTTGACAATATGAGAGTGTGTTTAATCGATGTGCGATTATAAGCCCAGTTCGACCTTGGCAAGCCTTATATATTGTATCTTTTATGCGCTCTTCAGTCTCGTTATCAAGTGCACTGGTGGCTTCATCAAATAACATAATGTCTGCATCTCTAATTAAAGCACGCGCAATTGCAAGTCGTTGGCGTTGGCCGCCCGACAAATTCATACCATCTTCAGCGATTTCTGTTAAATACCTCTGCGGCATGTCATTGACAAATTCCTGAGCGCCAGACGCAATTAATGCTTTTTGAATGTCATCAAAATCAGAGTTTAATCGCCCCAGATGAATATTTTCTAATACTGAATTATTGAATAAAAAACTTGTTTGCTGCACAGAAGCAATGCGGGAGCGAAGTCTCTGTGGCGAAATTAGGGAAACATCATAACCATTTATTGTAATTTTGCCTTTGTCAGGTGTATAAAATCCCATTAATAATGCTGCAAGGGTTGACTTACCAGAGCCACTTCCACCAACAATTCCTATAATATCGCCCTGCTTAATTTTAAGATTTATACCTTTTAGAACCCATTCTTCAGTATCTGGATAACGAAACCAAACGTCTTTAAACTCAATGTCACCCGATAAGTTAATCGTATCATCAGCCAATAGCAGCGTTTCATCTGGCGGAACAAGCTCTAACATTTTTCGACGGGCAAGCTTAAAAGTCTCCCACCCTGCGGCGGTCATAACAACCGATACAAGCGGGCCAACAACTTTATTTGCAAGCATATTAAATGCAATTAACTCACCGATGGTCATCGTGTTCGCAAATACTGCTTGTGCTCCAAAAAATATAACAGCAATTGATATTAGTTGACTCTGGAACCCTAAAATTGCACCAATAATATTGCGCAACTTGTCGACATTAAAAGCACCGTATAAATTAATCTCTAAATCATGACCTATGGTTCTGCGAAAATAGGACTCATTCGCTAGTGCCTTAATGGTTTGCATGCCTTTTAAGATTTCAATCACCGAAGAATTGAAATTAGCATCATATGTGTAAGCTTCTTGAGTGCGTCTGCGAATTACTTTTAAAGAAACCGCAACTGTTGCCGCCATTAAGACACCAATTAACAACACAATTGAGGCTAAAGTCATATTATAAAAAAACAATAAGGGCATAACTACAAGTAAAGATATAACCGCGATCGCTGTCCCTAATAATTGTGAAATCAGAAAATTTGCGGATTCTTCTATTTGTCCCACCAACTTGGTTAAATCGCCAACCTTGTGGCGGTTAAGATAAGACATATCCATGGATATGAGGCGTTTAAAAACATCTTTTCCAAGCCCATTTTGGTATTTTGCCATAAAGATGGATTGTAAATAGCTTTGATAGCAACCCAAAACATTGGATGCTATTGCCGCCAAACAAAGTAAAACAACGATGGCAATCAATGAATTTTGGGCTGCATAAGGCAATATTTTATCGGTAAAAGTTTGGAAACCCAAAGGTGTTGCCAAACCAATTAAAGTCACAACGATTGAAACTCCGATGATTTTGAAGGCTTGCATTCTACCTTTGATAAAATAACCCATCACAAAATCAATAGGTTCTAATGTGTTTTTATCGTCTCTGGATGATTTTTGAAGAGAATTGACCTGCCGTTTTTTAGAAACGGTCCAGACTTCGCCTGTAAGCTTTGCTTGTTTAGTGATATCCTTCGAAGCACCAAGAATGGACTCGATAACATGACCTTGGGCATCACGCCTAACTAGCAAATACAGGTTATTTGATGCCTGACTTAGAGTGTAAATAAACCCAGTGAATGCTAGTGCAAGATAGATTTTTGATGGCTCTGGAGTAAAGACTTTTGTAAACAACAGAGTGTTTTTTTGAAATTGAAGATCACTAATTTCATTAAGGGTTTGGGTAAGTAGACTTGTTGATATTTGATTATTAATAAATTTTTGATACAAATTTATCGACAAATTCTGGTTTATGCTAAGTTCTTTTAAAGCTAAATCAAGTTCAACAATTGCCTCTATTCTTAATTTTGAACGGGGTGTTTTGGTCATTTTTACTTAATACAATATGTTGTATGATACAATAGATGAAATAATTTTATATGACGTTAAAACCAGCCTTAAAGGCCAGATTTAACATCATATTGCATCATTATTTTATAAGATAATTATGCACCATATTCTCTGTCGCTCCAGTTTCCGGGTTGCATAATTTTAAGCTCCTTACTATATAATTTCTTTTCAACTCGACTCATAACCTGGTTAAAGCTAGTTGCGGTATTTCCAATATTGATACCGATAGCATTATTGTAAAGGTCCATCTTCGCGGTATCACTACCTGCATTACCTGGTTTATTTTCATTATATATACCAGTTTCAAATGCAGCCACCTTACCATTACGTCGAGATACTTCGCCAAACAAAATGGAATGCCTTAAAGCATCCTCAATTCCGTTACTTCCACCCCTTCCGGTTCCTGGCTTATCTTTACCGTCAATTCCAAACATTACATGATCAGATGTAATTGTTGTTACATTCTTTGAGTTATCCTTAAACGCAGTTGGATTTGAAACAGCATAGTTCAATTCTCCAACTAGTCCAGCTTGCCTTGTTCCATCACGCAGAATAACACTTTCCCCACTTACATACCTCTTATAAGTTGAATAGATTGATTGAGCTGCTGCAAACACAGTCCCTTGTATCCAAGCAATAGTCCAGCCCGCAAACCAATGGAGATTTGAGTGGCTTTTTATAAATGTATTTTCGGCATTTTCATATCCAACTTCATGCTGCGCTGCAAATTTACTTGTGCCTCCAAAACTAAACATAGTGTTTAAATCTGACATTTGGGTTTTATATTTATTACGCATTCTATATTCCTCTTGTTAAAATTTTATATAATAAATTTTCTTCTATATTTAAGAGAGGCTAACGTCTCTCCGACTTTACAAGATAACTTCTTGCAATTTTTTATAACCATTAAATTTTATTTGATAATTTCCATGCGAATTTTTATAATTTTATGCATATTTTTAATAAAAATTGACCTACCCGCATTTATTGATATGGTTTCTGTATTTATATATTTTAATCTGTGCAAAAGTACAATTGAGCTATTATTAATTTAAATATTAAGGATAAGTTACAGTCCTTCGTAATTATATCCATTATCATTACCAAGCCAGCTTAAAAAATCTACTTCATTGTTGTTAAAATCGGCCTGATCTGCTGCGCTTAGATCACCCCAAATGGTTTTTATGTCAACGCTTTGTATATTATTGCCATTAACAATTTCGTAAGTCTCAGTTGAATCAAGCGTAACCGTATCCATACTATTATCCGAGTTCTTTACGGTTATAATTATTTTATTATCATTTTTTAAAATATCTATGTCTGAAACCACATAACCGTCATCAAAAATGATCTTGTCTATCCCCTCACCGCCAGATACAATATCATTGCCTTTGATAGAGATAGAGTCATTGCCACCCCGACTATAAATCTGGTTATCATTTCCATCGCCAATCAAAATATCATCATAAGATGAGCCTTGTATATTTTCAATGTTGATAAACGTATCCCCTTCAGCATCACCACCTTTACCAAGACCTGTTATGAGGTTAATTTCAACTGCAGATTTTGAATCATAGTAGCTAATGTGATCTATTCCATCGCCTCCATTTATTATATCAGCGCCCGCGCCACCAGTAATGAAATCATCGCCACCTTTTGCATTTATAATATCTGCACCACTACCACCTTTAATAAAATTGACCTTTTCATTGCCGACAAGTGTATCATTATAATTGCTGCCACGTAACTCCTCAATATTCACCAACGTGTCACCTTCGGCATACCCACCTTTACCCACATTACCCAGCAAATCGATCTGAACCGCAGATGGAGAATCTTCATAAGTGGCAGTATCTCGCCCGCCCCTACCATCTATCATATCTGCGCCGAGCGAACCAAGAAACTTATTATCATTATTAGTTCCCGTCATAATATCATCACCATCAGTACCATAAATTGTGGCATCACTATCATCACCTAAATCTAAGCAGCCTGTTAGCAAAAGTGAAGCGCCCGAAAGTAATGTGGCTTTTGAATATTTTTTTAAATTTTTACTGCGTTTTGGCTTAGTATGAAGCATGGTTTTTTACCTTCGGTAATTAAATATAAAATGTTTTAGAAATAACTATCATTCAAATCTAGTGAGTAATTTATTTTATTGTTATAGAAAAATGTACTAATATACAATAGATAATTTTTACTATTTATTTATATTTGCTATAAACAGTTTAGGGGTTTAAGGTGGTCCCCAAATCTGCGACAGATTTAGTATTGATTTAAGCTACACTTTTCACTGACCAGTCATTGGGTTGAT